>JABFSD010000749.1 GCA_013140935.1 Acidobacteriota bacterium | reverse complement strand
GCAAACGGATGAGGCTGCGAATGAGTAAGCCCGCGCCAGCGAGCAGCACGACGGCGACGGCGGTTTCGAGCACGACCAGCACATTGCGCCCGCGTTGGCGCGCGAAGCTGTCCGTGCCGCTGCGGCGTTCGGCTTTCAGGGTGTCGCTCAGTTTCTCATTGCGCGTTTGCAGCGCGGGTGCCAGGCCGAAGAGAAAACCAGTCAGGACGGATACGCCCGCCGTGAAGGCCAGGACAGTGGCGTTCAAATTGACGCGCGCGGTGAGCGGCAGATTGTCGCTGCTGAACGTCACCAACAGATCGACGCCCCACGCCGCCAGCAACGCGCCGAGCATTCCGCCGGTGAGCGCAATCAACAAACTTTCGACCAGCATCTGTCGCGCCAATCGCCAGCGCGAAGCGCCCAGCGCCGCGCGCACGGCCAGTTCCTTGCGCCGCGCCACCGCACGCACCAACAGCAGGTTGGCTACGTTGGCGCAGGCGATCAGCAACACGAAGGCGACCGCGCCGAGCATGATGAGCAACGGCGTTTGGCTGCCGCCGGTCAACTGCTCGCGCAACGAAACCAGACTCAACCGCCAGCCCGTGTTCGACGTGGGATATTGCGATTCCAACCGGCGCGCGATCACATCCATCTCGGCCCGCGCCTGCGCGAGCGTAACGCCCGGCTTGAGCTTGCCGAGCGGGCGCAGAAAGTGCGCCTCGCGTGCTTTCATTCCCGGATGATCGAGCGGCATGGGCAGCCAGACATCGGCGGCCAGCGGCGGACGGAAATCAGGCGGCATCACGCCGATGACGGTGCAGACTTCTTCGCTCAACGAGATCGTGCGCCCGACGATGGACGGCTCCGCGCCGAAGCGCCGCTGCCACAAGCCGTGACTCAACACGGCGACGCGATGCTGCCCGTATTGCTCTTCTTCGGCTTTGAATACGCGGCCATAGCGCGGACGCGCGCCCAGCAGGTCGAAGTAATTCGCCGTCACGATGCGGCTGTTCAAACGCTCCGGCTCGCTGCCGCCCGTCAGATTGACCGGCGAAGCGATGGTGAACGAAGCGCCGAACTGTTCAAAGCTGCTCTGCTGCACGCGGTAATCGAGGAAGTCGGGTGGCGAAACGCTCGAACGGCCTCCATTGCGATTGCCCCAAATCCAGACCAATCGCTCCGGCTCGCCATAAGGCAGCGGCTCCAACAGCACTGCGTTGACGACGGAAAAGATGGCCGTATTCGCGCCGATGCCGAGCGCCAACGTGACAACGGCAATCAACGTGAAGCCCGGTTGTTTCAGTAACATTCGCGCGCCGTAGCGCAGGTCTTGCCACAGGGTTTGCATGTAATTGTCCTCCCCAACGATTTCAATGCGTGTTTTGAATACAAAACGAATGCCACACGCTGACGGTGTGCGTTTGCCTTGAAAACACCGGACTTGCGGGTGGTGGCGTCAATCGAAGTGTGCGTTTGAGGGATAAGGCAATTCCGTTTTCGGGAAACTGGCGACGCGCGACGGTGGCTACTCAATGGGCCGAAAGACTCTGCTGGTGGTAATGCGATGCACTGAGGGCAAGGCGCGCTTCACTAACTGTTGGTAGTGAAGCGAAACTGTTCTGCCCAAGGTTCGCCTTGTGAACAGCACAACTTTGGCGAAGTTGCGCGACCGTCGCTGATGGCGCAGCGAAAGCGGTCAACGCGCGGTTTCGCCCGTCGCCAGGCCGAACAGCGTCGTCATCAATCCGCCTTCCGGCTCGCGGCGTTCGATCATCAGGTCAATTTCTTTGCCTCCGTCGTGGCGCGTCGTCAGGCGAAAGACGGTGCGGCGGCGGCGCAAGACGAGATGCGCCGCGCCGCGATTGGCCTGTGCCGTCGCCGGTGGCTGAAAGCCCCAACGGAGCTTTCCGCTTTGGGTCTCGTTGATCAAATTTTCCAGAATGCCATCGGCTTCTGCTGCGGTGGTTGTTGGTGTGTTTTCGGTACTCAAATTTAGTCTCGTGAAAAAATGCTCGGCCTCAAGATGGGGGAATTTTCGTCGCGCGCCACTATAGCAATCCTTCACTGAGAGCACTATCCCGCTTGCGCGGTTTTGAGTTATTCGCACCGCAGCGCAATCATCGGATCAACTTTCGTCGCCCGCCGCGCCGGAATCCAGCACGCCAATAACCCGACGCCAATCAGGAAAGCCGTCACTGCGCCGAAGGTCAGCGGGTCAGTCGGCGTTACGCCAAAGAGCAAGGTGTTCAGCACGCGCGCGGCTGCGAATGCGCCGATCAGCCCGATGGTCGCGCCGATGAAGACCAGTTTCATGCCTTGCCCCAACACCAACCGCAGCACGTCGCGCGTTTGCGCGCCCAACGCCAGACGAAGGCCGATTTCTTGAGTGCGTTGCGTCACGGTGTAAGCCACTACGCCGTACAAACCAATCGCCGTCAGCAACAGCGCGAGTCCGGCGAACAGTCCAATGAGCAAGCTGCTGAAACGCGGTTGCGACAACGTTTCGTGCAAATAGGCTTCCAGTAATTTGTCGTGGCTGACCGGCACGGCGGCATCGAGTTGGGCGATTTCGCGGCGTACGGCGGCGGCCAGTTGTGAAGCGTCGAGCGCGCTGCGCAACAGCAAGCTGAAAGAACCGAACGCCGGCATTTGCACGGTGTGCAGATAGGCTTCGGGCACGGGCGCGAGGTTGGGGCTTTGCGTACGCATATCGCTGACGACGCCGACGATTGCGCGCCACGCTTCGGGCGTATCGTCAATGCCGATGCTCAATTTGATGCGCTGGCCTAACGGGTTTTCGTTGGGGAAATGCGTGCGGGCAAAGGCTTCGTTGATGACCGCGACCGGCGCGGCTTGCAACGTATCGCGCGCCTCGAATTCGCGGCCTTGCACGACGCGCGCGCCCAGCGTAGTGAAACAACCCGCGCCCGCCATGAAAAAGCGCGTGCTGAACGGAAACGCTCGCCCGGTCGAGTTCGGGCGATTTTCAATTGCCAGGCCGAGACTGTAATTGCTGCCGCTCAACGGCATCGGCGCAACCGTCGCCGCAGCCGTCACGCCCGGCAAAGCGGAAACGCGCTCCAGCACGCGATTGTGCAGACTGATGATCTGCTCAAGCTGCGTGTAACGTGCATCAGGCAAACCGATGCGCAGCGTCACCATTTGTTGCGGATTGAAACCGGGATTGACGCGCAAGAGTTGCGCGAAACTGCGCATCAACAAGCCTGCGCCGACGAGCAACACTACGGCGAGCGCGACTTCGGCGACGACCAGCGCGTTGCGCACGGTCGCGCGTCCCCCAGCGTTGCCACGTCCGCTTTCTTTCAACACGCTTTGTACGTCGGCACGTGCGGCTTGCCACGCGGGTAGCAAACCCATCACGACGCCAGTCAACGTCGTGGCCGCCAGCGTGAACAACAACACGCGATAATCAATTCCGGCGTCGGCGATGCGCGGCACATTGGCGGGCGTCAATGCCAGCAAGGCATCCATGCCAAAACTCGCCAGCCATACGCCGACGGCTCCGCCTGCCAGCGCAAGCAACAGACTTTCAGTCAACAACTGCCGGATGATGCGCCAACGGCCTGCGCCTAACGCCGCGCGCACGGCCAATTCGCGCTGCCGATGCAAGGCGCGCGCCAACATCAGATTGGCTACGTTGGCGCAGGCGATCAGCAACACGCATCCGACGGCGGCGAAGATTACCCACAACGCGCGGCTCACCTCGCCCGTCATGCTTTGCAGCAACGGTTGCGCGCGCGCGCTGAAGCCATGATTGTCGTTGGGAAATTGTTGTTCGAGACGACTGGCGATGGTGACGAGTTCCGTTTCAGACTGCGTCGCGCTGAAGCCGGGCTTGAGCAAACCGATGGCGCGCAAATAATGATTGCCGCGTTGTTTGCCTTGCGCGTCGTCGCCTTTCATTTCAGCGGCGTAATTGATCCACACCTCAAGCGGCTCTTCCTGCCACGGAAACTGAAAGCCCGGCGGCATGACACCAATGATGCTGTAACTCTCACTGTTGATCGTCAGCGATTGGCCTACGACGTTGGGGTTGCGATTGAAACGTTGCTGCCACGCGCGTTGGCTGATGACGGCGACGCGCCCGCTTTGATCTTCGTCCGGCAAAAAGATACGACCGAGCGACGGTTGTGCGCCCAGTACGGCAAAGAAATCCGCTGACGCGATCACGCCTTCGACGCGCACTGCACCGCTGGCGCTATCCAACGTCAAGCCGCGTACTTGATATGCCGCCATCCGCTCGAACGACTGCGCCTGTGCGCGGTAATCGGCGAAATCAGGAAACGACAACGAACCAAAACGCGCGCGCGCTTTGCTATCCGTCGCGCCTATCGCCACCAATCGTTCGGGCACGGCAAAGGGCAACGGCTTGAGCAATACGCCATTGATGACGCTGAAAATCGCTGTCGTAGCTCCGATGCCCAGCGCCAGCGTCAGCACAGCAATCAACGTGAAGTCGGGTTGCTTGACTAACATTCGCGCGCCGTAGCGCAGATCTTGAAGCAGTGTTTGCATACGAATCCCTCTTTCGTTGGAAGTTTGAAGTTCCTTTTACCAATCCGCGTGCCAGACAGAATAAAGCGGCTGGATGGCAACGTATAAACGGGAGATCGATGACCAAGCGGGCTGCTGGTGTTCGCTTCTGAAATCGGCGGTTCCCAAAAGCGAACTAGCGGGCGGACAGAACCGTTTGGCAAACCACGATAAGCTGCGGCAATCTTGCGCGCGTTTATCACACGAGAAAACGCTTTTACGACAGGCAATCGAACCATGAATTCACCAACCGTACTCATTACCGGCGGAGCCAGCGGTATTGGATTGGCGACGGCAAAATTGTTGTTGGCGCGTGGCGCGCACGTCGCCATCGCCGATTTAAAACTGGCCGATTTAAAACTGGCCGATTTAAATCTGAATGACGAAACAGCGGCGTTGTCTTCCTATGAACACGTGCTGCTTTTGTGTGCTGATTTGGCGCAAGCCGACGAGGCCGAGCGCGTCGTAAGCGAAACCGTGAAGGCCTTCGGCTCGTTGACCGGGGTCGTCAACAGCGCCGGCCTTCAGCGTTACGGCAATGCCGAACAGACTTCGCTTGCGTTATGGCACGAAGTGATGAACGTCAATTTGACGGCGGCGTTTTTAGTCGCGCGCGCTGCATTGCCCCACCTGCGTCAGGCTGGCGGCGGCAGCATCGTCAACGTAGGCTCAGTGCAATCGCACGCGGCACAGCGCGGCGCGGTGGCTTATGTAACCAGTAAGCATGCGCTGTTGGGATTGACGCGCGCGTTGGCGGTGGATTACGCGGCAGAACGCATTCGCGTGAATTGCGTTTGCCCGGGCACGGTGGATACGCCGATGTTTCGCTGGACGATGGCGCAAGACCCTGCGCCCGCCAGCGTGTTGCGCGCGTGCGAAGCCTTGCATCCGGTCGCACGCATCGGCCAAGCCGAAGAGATCGCCGACGTCATCGCCTTTCTCTTGAGCGACGCGGCTTCCTTCGTCACCGGCGCGGCCATTGACGTAGACGGCGGGTTGCGCGCGTTAATCGGCGGCGCTCCGCAAACACGTTAGGCCTTGCTTTATGGCGAATTGCAGGTGAATGCGATCTGGCCTTTTCGAGTCATTGCCCATTGCCAATTACACATTGCCAATTGATAAGCAGAGAGAAGACTGCCCTTCCTGCTTAGGAATGGCTCGAAATTAAGCGTGCCATTTCACCGCAGAGGCGCTGAGGTCTCGCGGAGTTACCACAGAACGAAGGAGAGGGAATTTTCCTTTCTTCTCTGCGTAAACTCTGCGAAAGCCTCTGCGCTTCAGCGGTGAGAAGCGATCTGGCAGTTTTATTTTCAAGTCATTCCTTATCAATTGGCAATGTGTAATTGGCAATGGGCAATTAGTGAAGTCCTTGCGGCAATGCTGGGTCGCACGCACTCGCAAACCCCTATGAGGGCGCTTTGAGCCATTCATTACTTGCGGGTTATCTTGCCTGCGGTACCTACGCTTCGATTTCCGAGTCGGCTTCTCTCACACTTGCATGAAGCCGCGATTTCATAACCATTTTCTTGAGGGCGAGCGATGTCTGAATCAAATCAACTCACACGATTACTCATCGCGTGGAGCGCGGGCGATGCGCGGGCGCTCGAACAACTAACGCCGCTGGTTTACGCGGAATTGCGGCGGCTCGCACATTCATACATGCGCAGCGAACGCGCGGGGCATACGTTGCAAACGACGGCGCTTGTGCATGAAGCCTTTCTGCGTTTGCTCGGCAATCCGCAGGAACAGTGGCAGAACCGCGCGCACTTTTACGGCATTGCGGCGCAGATGATGCGGCGCGTGCTGGTTGATTACGCGCGCACGAATTTGCGCGCAAAACGCGGCGGCGCGCAGGTGCGCGTAGCGTTAGAAGATGTAGGAGAAGGCGCAGGCCAAGCCGTAGCGCAAGCAAGTTTTGACGTAGAAGTTCTCGCACTCGATGCGGCACTCGCTGAACTGAACACGATTGACGCGCGTCGCGCCCGCGTCGTCGAGTTGCGTTTCTTTGGCGGCCTGAGCGTAGAGGAAACCGCGCAAGTGTTGCATGTCGCGCCCGACACCGTCATCCGCGATTGGCGCGTAGCCAAAGCCTGGCTCTTCCGTCATCTGAACCAATGAAGGCTCTAATGAATTTTGGCCAATGGGAAAAAATCAGTGTGCTGTTTGAGCATGCTTTGGGTTTGCCGCGCGATGAACAAGCGGCTTACCTCGCTGAACTCGCGCGCCGCGAAGGCCAATCCGTTAGCGATGAAGTGCGCGCCTTGTTGCAAGCCGATCAGGATTCCGCCGGATTCTTGCAAGCCAGCGCCTTGCGTGCTGCTGCGTGGCAAATGGCCAGCGAGGTCGAGCCGGTCATCGCCGACATGCTTTATGGCAACTATTGCATTCTCTCGAAGCTCGGCGCGGGCGGCATGGGCGAAGTCTATCTCGCGCAGGATGAATCGCTGGGACGTCAGGCCGCGCTCAAATTCTTGCCGCAAGTTTTCATGCAAGATGCCGTGCAACTCGCTCGCTTTGAGCGCGAAGCCCGCGCGGCGTCGGCGTTGAATCATCCGAACATTTTGACGGTTTATGAAATCGGTCAGGCGCACGGGCGCGCGTTTATTGCGACCGAATACGTCACGGGCGAGACGCTGCGTGAACGGCTCACGGGCGGGAAGCTCGCGCCCGAAGCGGCGGCGCGCATCGCCGCGCAAATCGCCGAAGCCTTGCACGCCGCGCATTCCGCCGGACTGATTCACCGCGACCTCAAACCCGAAAACGTGATGCTGCGGCCTGACGGTTACGTGAAGTTATTGGATTTTGGGTTAGCGAAACCGATAAGCGCCGAAGCCTCCGAAACGCGGAATCTTCCATCTTCAATCTCTCATCTCCAGTCCACGCTGATGGGTACGCCGCACTATATGTCGCCCGAACAGGCGCGCGGCGCAGCGTTGGATGCGCGGTCGGATGTGTGGAGCCTGGGCGTTACGTTTTATGAAATGCTGACCGGGGAAGCGTTGTTGAAAGAGAAAAACGCTGAAGCCGCTTTACGCCGGTTGCGCGAAGCGGAATCGTTGCCCTGGCAATTGCCGCATGAGGCGCGACGCTTTCAACCGCTGTTGCAACAGGCGTTGGCAATACGGAGTGAAAGGCGGTTGGCTTCGGCGCAGGAGTTTTTATCCGTCTTGCGGCGTGCGAACGCGCGCACGTCACGGCGCCATGGCTTCGTGTCCGCGGCACTGTTGACGTTGACATTGATTTTACTGGCGTGGTGGCGTTTCGCGTCTGCGCCGCCAGCCACGCCGTTGTATTGGGACATGAACGAAGCCGCGCAAACCGCTTTTGTCGCAACGGCGTCAGACGGCTTGGCGCAACGGCTGGGAGCGAATGCGCGCCCGCATTCGCCGGAGCAAATCGTGCGCATAAAAAAATACGTGGATGAATTCGTGAGGCGGCGCGACAGCCTTTCGACAACGCCGGGAAAAGAAAGCCCGAAAGCCGTGTATGCGCGCGCCAGCGTATACGCGCCTTTCATCAGCGAAGCCTTTCGCGCGCATCAGTTGCCGTCGGTGTTGGGGCTTTATGTCGCGGTGGTCGAGACGGAATACCATCCGTGTACGCAATCGGCAGTCGGTGCGAAAGGGCTATTCAGCTTTATGCCGCAAACGGCGGAACGTTTTGGGTTGCGCCTCACGCCGCAAGATGAACGCTGCGATCCGCACAAGATTGCTGACGCGGCGGCGCGTTATTTGATTCATTTGCGTGAACGATTCGGCGCGGATGCCGATGCGATGACGCTGGCGTTGGTGGCTTATAACGCGGGCGAAACGTATGTGGGTGACAATGTGGCTCGATTGCAAGCCCTCGATCTCGCACCGTTGAACTTTTGGACGTTGCTCGAACACAACGACCGGCAGGCAACGCCGTTAAGGCCGGAAAGCCAGAGTTATGTGCCGCGCTTTTGGGCCGCAGCGGTGTTGGGCGAACATCCGCAACGCTTCGGCCTGGAAATCCAGCCTCTGTCGGCTTACGTCATGGGTATGAACTAGTCTCAGCCGCAGGGAGCCACAGCCGATTCGTCTTGTCCGTTTTTGGGATGGCGGCATCCCTTTCCCGAACGATTTTTTCTGCGGCCTGAAACCGATCTTCAACAATGACGGCGTTAATGACGGCGTTTTTCTCACGCTGCGCTGTGGCACATCGCTTGAGATAAGACCTGAAACCGCTAATCAGGAGGAACGTATGCAAACCCTTTGGCAAGACCTGCGCTACGGCGCGCGAATGTTGTTGAAACAACCCGGCTTCACGTTGATTGCCGTCGTCACGCTGGCGTTAGGCATCGGCGCGAATACGGCGATTTTCAGTGTTGTGAATGCTGTGCTGCTTGAGCCGCTGCCTTACCGGGACGCCGACGGCTTGGTGACGGTATGGGAAAACAACGGGCGGCGCAGCCCCGATCAACGCAATGTCATCAATCCGGCGAATTTCATGGACTGGAAAGAGCAGAACAACGTCTTCAGCGATCTGGCGGCGTTCGTTGATGTCACCGGGATTCTGACGAACGATGGCGAACCGGAAGAACTGCCTGCGCAACTGGCTACGGCCAATTTGTTTTCCGTGCTGGGCGCGGAGGCTATGCTGGGACGTGTTTTTTCTGACGAAGACGGTCAGGTGAATCCGCCCCGCGTGACCGTGTTGAGTTATGGCCTGTGGCAGCGGCGCTTCGGCGGCGATCCGCAAATTATTGGCCGCAAACTGATGATCAATGGCATAGATCGCACCGTCATCGGCGTTATGCCAGCGGGCTTCCAATGGCATATCAGGCAGAATTCCCTCAGCGGCAGAGTCGCAGAACTCTGGACGCCGTATGTCATCACCAGCGAAACGCGCGTGCGGCGCGGACGCTTTCTCTCGGCGGTCGCGCGCCTCAAACCAGGCGTAACGGTCGCACAGGCCAGCGCGGAAATGACCGGTCTCGGCGCGCGGCTGGAACAGCAATATCAAGATTTCAATGCGAACTGGGGCGTCAATGTCGTGCCC
>JABFSD010000955.1 GCA_013140935.1 Acidobacteriota bacterium | reverse complement strand
ACGGTGCGCATCCGCGATGCGGGTGGCAACGAACAACTGGCTCCGCTGTTTTTCGTTTCGCCGAATCAGATCAATTACCTCTTACCCGGCGGCTTGGCGGTCGGCGGCGCAACGGTGACGATTCGCGCCGGTGACGGACGCACTTCGATTGGACAAATCCGCATCGAGCGTGTCGAACCCGGCTTGTTCGCAGCCAATGCGAACGGCCAGGGCGTGATGTCTGCCTTAGCCTTGCGCGTGCGCGCCAACGGCGAACTGGTTTACGAAGAACTCTCGCGCTTCAATGCCGCGAGCGCGAGCTTCGTGCCGCTGCCGCTGGATTTATGCCCCGCCACCGATCAGGTTTATTTGATCGTCTTCGGAACGGGCTTCCGCAATCACAACGGCGTGGCGAATGTGTCGGCGACGTTGGGCAACACGACGATCCCGGTGCTGTTCGCCGGCGCGCAAGGCGATTTTATCGGTCTCGATCAATTGAATCTGGGGCCGATTCCGCGCGGTCTGGCGGGACAGGGGCCGGTCAATCTCACGGTGCGCGTCGAGGGCAAGACCTCTAACGTCGTATCGCTGACGATTCGTTAGGAACGGCTCGAATATTACGATGCCATTTCACCGCCGAGGCGCCGAGGTCTCGCAGCGTTTGCGCAGAGAAAGAGAGAAGAGCCTTTTTCTCCCTCCTCTGCGTAAACGCTGCGAGACCTCGGCGCCTCGGCGGTGAATCGTGATTTGGCAGTTTAATTTTCAAGTCAATCCTTAATTCTTCGGGAGGGGCAAGGCGAACGTCTGGCCCCTTCCAGATGTAAAAAGATGTGAAAAGCGAGGTGAAGGTGATGTGAAATAAGCCTACGATTTCTCCCTTGCGGCGGTTCGGCGAGGGCCTGCGGGAGAAAGATCGTGGGCTTGTTTTCTGTCCACGCGAAGTTGGGGCAAAGTTGGGGAAAAGTTGGGCGTGTGGGGTGCGCGAAAGAAAGGTGCATGCTAGACTCTCGAACTTGCTTCAAATTAAAACTCAACCGAGGACGGTTGTGAGCGTGTAAAACGCGTTACGCGAACTCGTTCACAGCGCCTCATAACGCAATTGGTAATTGATTCAAAAGGCTTGTGTTTCATACTCACGAATTTGATCAGCGGTCTTACGCAAGTGAACCGCCTTTGCATTGGAATAATATCGTTGCTCGTTACCCCTCCTATTTCCTTCCAAGCCTTTTTGATCCCCCGTGCCGGTCAGTTGGTTACCGATTGCCTGTCTGGCTAATGGCTGGCGTTGTGTGAGCCATTCTGCGCCTTGTTCATTCCCCCAATGAGTAGGCTAATTTCATAAATCTTTTTTGCGTCGCGCTCGTGTGCGCGCGGCCTTTCGTGCGAAATCTCGCCCGATTTTTCGCTCGAATTTTTTGTAATGATGAAAGGGAGTATTCAACCGATGTTTCGACTGTCACAAAAAGTATCCAAACCCCATTACTTTTGGTTCAGCGCCGCGCTGGCTTTAGCCTTGTGCGTCACGGCTGCGCTTTACTTACATAGTTCACAAGCCGCTGAGACAACAGCGCCAATGACGATAGGCACAGCAGCACCGTCGGCTCCTGCCGCCTCACGCACCACGACGACCACCACCCGTCTTGCCGCTCCTCTCGAAGATCAACAACAAGGTTGCACGGTCAATTGCGGAGCTACCGTTCCGGCCAACGGGCAAGCCAATCAGGCAGTCGCGTTCACGGCCAACGTCACCACGCAAGGCTGTTCGACCCAACCGACTTATCAATGGGATTTCGGCGATGGTTCGCCCGGTTCGACCCAACAGAATCCGAGCAAGGCTTACACGACGGCGGGCACCTATACCTGGCGTTTGACCTCGACCGTCAGCAGCGGCGGTACGAACATTGACACCATCGCGGGCGGCACTGGCGAAGGCGCGCCGGCTCGCCAATCACCTTACGTAACGCCTTTTGCCGTTGCGGCAGACACGCAGAATCGCGGCTTTTTCGTGATGGAATACACCGGCAACAGCACGGTGCTGCGTTTCGTCAACACGATGAACCAACCCGCCACGCTCGGCGGACGCACCGTTGACGCCGGCACGAACCGCATTCTGGTCGGCAACGGCGATGATGAACTGACAGAAAATCATCCCGGCACTTCGGTCGCGCTTTCTGAGGCGCATGGGTTGGTCGCTCATCCGAACGGCAACCTGGTTTATTTCGTGACGCAAAATCCGCCGCGCGTGCGTGCGCTCAACATTTCGAGCAGCAACCAGACGGTGGGTACGCGCACGGTCGCGCCCGGCAACGTCGCGACGTTGGCCGAAATCGCTTCCGCCGAATTTTTGAATGCACTCGCCATCAACGCGAGCGGCGACGTATTCACAGCCTCGCCCGTAACCAACATCAATCGCGTCTATCGCATTACGCCTTCGGGGCAAGTCTCGAATTTCGCGGGCAACGGCGCGGTCACGCAAATCGAAAGCCCCTTCACGGCCGGCCCCGCAACGAGCGTCGCGCTCTTTCAACCACGCGCCCTCGAAGTGGATCCGAACGGTAACGTCTTTATCGCCGACAGTTCGCACCAACGCGTGATTCGCGTTGACACAAGCGGCAACGCGACGCTGGTCACGCAATTCGCCGTGCCGCAAGCAGGCCAGGGCGTATACCCTTGCGGCCTCGCGTTTTTCAGCGGCAGTCTTTATTGCGTATTGGGCAATTCACAAACCATCGTGCGCATCGCCACCGGACAACAGCCCGTGCGTATTGCCGGTACCGACAACAGCATGGCGTGCGAATACAACACGAACAGTTGCGGCGACGGCGGCCCCGCGCTCAATGCCGGATTCTCGATGCTGAACAGTTCCGGCACTCCGCCGCTCACTTCGCTCGATGCCAACAGCAGCGGCTTGTTAGTTCCCGATCAAGGCTCGGTCACGCGCGGGCGCGTGCGATTCATCAATCTGAGCAGCGCGTCTGCCACACTGGCGGGAACTACCGTTCCGGCGCTCGGCGTCAACACGATTGCGGGTAACGGCCTGGTGCCGCCTTATGACGGCGTTAATGCGATAGCCGCCGAATTGCGCGTCACTAACGGCCTGGCCCTGGACGCCAACAACAACCTCTGGCTGGCTGATTCAAGCACAGGCCGGTTGCGTTTCGTCAATCGCGGTGCGACCAGCCTCACGTTGTTTCCCGGCACGGCGGCGGCGCAAATCGTTCCCGCCGGTGCCATCGTCACGGTCAACAAAGACGTTGGTGGGGGAGCGGGCGACAACACGACGGCGAACTTCATGAGCTTGAATACGCCGCAAGGCGTGTTCTGGACCACCAGTGGACTTTACCTCGTTGATACGCTGGGCGCAGGCTCAGTGGGCACGGGCACGGCAGCGCGTAAGACCGGGCGCGTGCGCTTCGTCAATACGACCACCGCAGCACGCACGCTGTATCCCAATTCCAGCACACCGATCAACGTACCCGTCGGCGGCGTCGTCACCATCGCCGGTGGCGGACAAGACCCGGCGGGCATCGGCAACGGCGGCTTCGCCTTGAACGCAAAACTGCTGGCACCTTCCGACATTGCGGTGGCATCGAACGGCGACTTTTATATCGCGGACGTGGGCAACAAAGCAGTGCGCAAGGTGCTGGCGACGACCGGCGTCGTGTCGAGCCTGAATCTCAGTGCTTCCGATTACACCGGTCTGGGCTTCGACGCCAGCGGACGCCTTTACATCGCCGATAACGACGGCAATCGCGTCTTGCGCGAAAACGTAGCCAATGGCGGCGCGTTCACTTCGATGACGACCGAAACCACGCTTTACGGCCCGCGCGACGTGGCCGTGGACGCGGCAGGCAACGCTTATGTACTGAACGCCGCTCGCAATTCCTCCGATACCAACACGAACGCACATCGCATCATCCGCATCGCTCCCGGCGGCGCTACGTCGGTCTATGCCGGTACGACGCAAGGCTTCGCGGGCGATGGTGGCCCGGCGGCTTCGGCGCGGTTGAATCTCTATTCGGCTTCGGTGAGTTTGTCCATCATCGGAACGGGCAATTTCGCCGACACGACGATCAATATCGTTACCAATAGCACCGGGGAAGTCTTCTTCAGCGACATCGCCAACGGACGCATTCGCCGCATCGCCGCCGGTTCATCAAGCTGTACGCGCACTGGCACGATTGAAATCACAGGTGGACAAAATCCTGTACCTACGTTGGCAAGCATTACGCCGAACTCGCGCGGTGCGGGTACGCAAGGCAATTTCACCCTGACGCTGACTGGCACGAATTTCCTCGCGTCTTCAGTGGTGCGCTGGAACGGGCAGGATCGCGTGACGACTTTCGTCAACGACACCCAACTCACGGCGCAAATTCTGCAAAACGATGTCGCCAATGTCGCCAGCATTCCAGTCACGGTGTTCAACCCCGCGCCGGGCGGCGGCACGTCGAACGCAGTGTCCTTCTCCGTGCAGGCTCAAAATCCGATTCCGGGACTGGAAGGCATCATTCCCAATGTCATCACGGTGAATACGCCGTTCCGCATTACGGTCAATGGCACGGGCTTCCGTCCCAATTCCGTCGTGCGCTGGGAAGGCCAAAATCGCCCGACCACTTTCGTAAGTGAAACCCAACTCACCGCCCAAATTCCCGCGTCAGATTTGACGACGCCTGGCAATTACGATGTGAGTGTTTTCACGCCCGAACCGGGCGGCGGCTCATCGGGGAACGCACGCATTACGGTGCTTGCCACCAATCCCGTTCCCGCGATCACGCAACTCGCGCCGGATGTGGCGACCGTGGGTGGACCAGCCTTTACGCTGACGGTGAACGGCACCGGTTTCGCTTTCGGTTCCGTCGTGCGTTGGAACGGGCAAGACCGTCAAACGACGTTCCTGTCTTCTTCCCAAATCACGGCTCAAATTTCGGCGGCGGACATCGCGACCGCCACCACGGCGGCGATCACGGTCTTTTCGCCTACGCCTGGCGGAGGCGTCACCGCACCCACCAACTTCATCGTGGGTACGGCCGCAGTCGCCACGTCGGCGGCTAGTTATGCGGGTGTGATTGCGCCTGATTCCATCGTGGCGCTGTTCGGCACCGGCATGGCTACCGGCATCGGTTTCGGCGCTACGGTGCCCTTGCCGACCACCTTGCTCGGTACGACGGTGATGGTGCGCGATAGCCTCGGCACAAGCCGACCTGCGCCGCTCTTCTTCGTGGCGGCGACGCAAATCAACTTTCTGGTGCCGAAAGACACCGCGCCCGGTGCCTCCACGATCATCATTCGTGCGGCGACGGCAAGGTTTCGGTCGCGACGCCCATCGTTGATGCCGTACAACCGGCCCTCTTCTCGGTCAATGCTACCGGCACAGGCGTACCCGCCGCGATTGCCTTACGGCTGAAAGCAGACGGTTCCGTCCTGTTTGAATCTATTTACCGAGTCGAGGGTGGGCAAGTTATCCCGATCCCGATTGATCTGGGGCCGGCGAGCGAATCGGTCTTCATTGTGGCCTTCGGCACCGGCATACGCGGAAAGGATGCCAGCACCAACGGTTCTGCCACGCTGGGGGGTCTTAACTTCCCCGTACTGGCTGCTGGCGCGCAACCTGAATTCGTAGGACTCGACCAGATCAATTTCGGTCCGATTCCCCGCGAATTGGCCGGGCGTGGCGTGGTGAATCTGGTCTATCGGCTGCAAAGCAAAGACGCCAACTCCGTCACGCTCACGATTAAATAGCGGCGAGAACGTTACCAACCATCTGCGGCAAGCAAGCTGAACGGTTTGCTTGCCGCTTTTCTTTGCGCGGCATCAAGCTATTGACAGCCTATTGACAGCCCCAAACACAGTGCCTACCATCCCCGACTTCTTTCAAAGCCGTAATGACAAAGCATTGCGGCAACATCTCAATCACAAAGAATTTTGGAGCAATGAAAAAGCAAGCAAAGCGTCGAGTCGGCATTCTTGGAGCGACTGGCACCGTAGGCCAGCGCGTCATTCATCTGTTGCGCAATCATCCTTATTTTGAAGTCACCGCGCTGGCGGCTTCTGACCGTTCGGAAGGCAAGCGTTATGTCGAAGCCTGTAACTGGAAGCTGCCTTATCCGATGCCTGACGCAGTCAAAAACATCGTCTTGCAGCCCAACCAGCCGCCGCTCAAATGCGACGTAGTGATTTCGAGCCTGCCTTCTGACATCGCGCTCGAAACCGAAGGCGCGTTTGCTGCCGCAGGCTATCCGGTCATCAGCAATTCGTCGTCCTATCGCATGGATGAGTATGTCCCGCTGGTCGTACCCGAAATCAATCCCGACCATTTGGATATGATTCCGCATCAGCAAAAGAAACGCGGATATGGCAAGGGCTACATCGTGACGAATCCGAACTGCACGACCATCGGCCTCGTATTGGCGTTGGCTCCGTTGCAGAAAGCCTTCGGCCTCGAAGCGGTGATGATGACTTCGATGCAGGCGATTTCCGGCGCAGGCTATCCCGGCGTAGCTTCGATGGACATTCTCGACAACGTCATGCCGCACTTTGCAGGCGAAGAAGAGAAGGTCGAGGAAGAGCCGCAAAAAATCATGGGCAAGTTCGGCAAGAACAAATACACGCCCGCGCCTTTCATAGTCAGCGCGCAATGCAACCGCGTCGCCGTGCAAGACGGCCACTTCGAGTGCGTCCGCGTGAAGCTCAAGAAAAAAGCTACGGTTGAACAGGTCGCCGCCGCGCTCGCCGCCTTCACCGGCTTGCCGCAGGAACTCAAACTGCCTACGGCTCCGGCGCATCCCGTCATCGTGCGTACTGAAAAAGACCGCCCGCAACCGCGTCTGGATCGTGACGCTGAGAATGGCATGGCTACGGTCGTAGGCCGCATCAGCAAAGACACCATCTTCGATTTCAAGTTCACGCTGGTTAGCCACAATACGGTGCGCGGCGCGGCGGGCGCGGCGGTGTTGAATGCGGAGTTGTTGGTTGCGAAAGGGCTGCTCTAAAGCGCAGTTAAAACGAACACATCAGGCGACAGGCAGGAATAAATGTCTAATATGAATGTTGCTGCATACTTTGAGACCCTAGCTTCAGAGCTTGATTCTCTTAAGGACCGCGTCCGCCAACTAATCAGTGACCATCATTGGCTATCAGACGGTGAATGGAAAGAAACTGTATTACGGTCAGTACTAAGGAGGCATCTACCAGCATCAATTAAAATTGGGCGAGGCTTCGTAATTAAACCTGACTCACCATCAAAGCAAATTGATGTTTTGATTTACGACTCTTCTATGCCAACACTGTTTTTAGATGGTGATATTGTGATGGTTACACCTGATGCGGTTCGAGGAATAATTGAAATTAAGACAAAGATATATAACGTATCTGACTTCACCGCCAAAGCACAAACATTAGCTGATAATGCGGATTTCATATTAAGTGCTTATCCAAGTCAGTTTCGAGACCTTCCGCAAAAAATCTTTGTTGGAATTTTTTCTTACGAAACAGATTTGAAGCAACATGATCATCAGGAATTACTTTCTGCGTTACAAACTCTCGCGCAACACAACCCGCACAAAGTTATAAACCACGCCGCATTCGGTCAATCACAGTTTATTCGATTCTGGGAAACTGACCCATCTTCTGAATTGCCATCAACTGGCTATAACCAATGGCATTCTTATTATTTGAAAAATAAAGCGGCAGGCTACTTCGTTAATAATGTTGTGGATTCTGTCGCTTCAAATTCTGTGAGCTTGAATCCTACTGTCTGGTTTCCTATAGAGGGAAAAGAAAATAAGCTTGTGGCTCAGGCCGCTCTTTGATTGTTTTACAAAGTCCAAACATGCGTATCGTCATGAAATTCGGCGGCACTTCAGTTGGAAACGCCGACCGCATCGCGCAAGCCGCTGCGCTTGCCATCAAAAGCGCCCAAGCCGGGCATCAAGTCGTAGTCGTCACTTCGGCGATGAGCGGCGTCACGAACAAGCTCATCGCGGCTGCGCAAAACGCCGTCGCCGGGCAATATCACAAACAAGTCAGCGATGAATTGTATGAACCGCATCGGCAGGCGCTGCATCAACTCACGCCCAATGAAGCCGCGCGCCGCCGCGAAGCCCTCGACACCTTACGCCAACACATCGAAGAGTTCGATACGTTGTGCAAAGGGCTGACGATGGTGCGCGAACTCACGCCGCGTACGCTCGATAAAATTTCGGGCCTGGGTGAAATGCTTTGCGCGCCGATCTTGTCGGCTGCGATTGCCGAACGCGGCGTCGTTTCACAATCCATCGAAGCCACGCAACTCATCGTCACCGACGATCAATTCGGACAAGCCGAACCGCTGATGGACGAGACACGCGAACAGACCCGCGCCAAGCTGTTGCCGCTGCTGGCAGCAGGCGAGATTCCGGTCGTGACGGGTTTCATCGCAGCGACGAAAGAGGGCGTACAAACTACGTTAGGACGCGGCGGGTCTGACTATACGGCTTCGATCATCGGCGCGGCTTTGGACGCCGACGAAGTCTGGATTTGGACGGACGTTAACGGCGTGATGACCGCCAACCCGAACGAAGTCCCCGAAGCCCGCACGATGCGCGAGATCAGTTACAGCGAGGCTTCTGAGTTGGCTTATTACGGCGCGAAGGTGCTGCATCACAAAACCATTCTGCCCGCGTTCAAGCAAAACATTCCCGTACTGATTCTGAATAGCTTTCAGCCCCCAGACAGCAGTATAGACAGCGGTACGCGCGTGACGGTCAAAGGACATCCGTCATCGCGCGGCGTCAAGGCTGTGACTTCGATTCGTCAGGTGAGTTTGATTTCAATCAGCGGCAAAGGCATGCAAGGCATCCCCGGCATTGCGGCCAAAGCCTTCGCCGCCGTAGCCCACGAACGCGCCAGCATCCTGATGATTTCGCAAGCTTCGTCTGAGAACAATATCTGCTTCGTCGTGATTCAGGCCGAAGCCCCGCGCGTCGTGAAAGCCTTGCGCGCTGCGCTCGAATTCGACCTGCTGCAAAACCACATCGAAGAAATTGCCTGTGATGATTCCATCGCCATCGTGGCCGCCGTCGGCGACCGTATGCAGGGTTCGCCCGGCATCGCAGGAAAGGTCTTCGCGGCTTTGGGAACGGCGAACGTGAACGTCATTGCGATTTCGCAAGGCTCGTCTGAACGCAACATCTCTTTCATCGTCCACGAAGAGCAAGCGGCTGACGCGGTGCGCGCCATTCACAGTGCGTTTGAATTGCATCTGCCTACTTCGGACTAACGCAATGCCTGCTGCCAAACGTTCAACCAAATCGCAGCCCAGTCCGCACGACGCTTTCTTTCGGCGCATTCTCGCGCGCCCTGAGAAAGCAGCGGAATTTTTGCGCTGGTATCTGCCTGCTCCCATCGTCGCCGAACTCGATTTGAACGAAGTCTCTTATGCCGACACGACTTTCGCTGACGCCAAATTGCGCAAACACTTTTCCGATCTCTTGCTGCGCGTAACCTTGCGTGACGGCGGCAAGGCGTACGTGCTGATTTTGCTCGAACACAAAAGCGCGCCCGATCCGCGCGTAGCCATTCAGGTGCTGCGTTATGCAGCCTTGTTG
>JABFSD010000287.1 GCA_013140935.1 Acidobacteriota bacterium | reverse complement strand
GTCACGACCGCCTCTGAACCTTGCTCATAAACAGCGATGATCTCTTCGCGCTTTACCATAGACGCTTTTTACACCCAACTCTCTTGTTTGTCTGCTTGATTGTTTGCAGACCGGCCTGAGCAGTTACTATCAACTATCCATTCATCAAAAGGCCGCGTGCCATCGGCTCTTTCATAGATGGTGATTTCTTGTGGTTGACAATCGAACATCTGGTGTTGCTCGTTTTTGTTTTTGCGCGGTGAAGGTTATGCCTTCACGTACAACTCCGCGCCTGCTTGCTTAAACTGCTCAGACATTTCCTGCATTCCCGCCGCCAGCGCCGCGTTGTCATCCAATTCTTTTTTCGCCGCGTAATCGCGCACGTCCTGCGTGATTTTCATCGAGCAGAAATGCGGCCCGCACATCGAACAGAAATGCGCAGCCTTCGCGCCCTCTTGCGGGAGCGTTTCGTCGTGAAATTCGCGCGCCGTGTCGGGGTCGAGCGAGAGGTTGAATTGGTCTTCCCAGCGGAATTCGAAACGCGCTTTGCTGATGGCGTTGTCGCGCCCTTGTGCGCCAGGGTGGCCTTTCGCCAGGTCTGCCGCGTGCGCTGCGATCTTGTAGGCGATCACGCCGTCTTTCACGTCCTTCTTGTCAGGCAAGCCGAGGTGTTCTTTGGGCGTGACGTAACAGAGCATCGCCGTGCCGTACCAGCCGATCATCGCCGCGCCGATGGCGGAGGTGATGTGGTCGTAACCCGGCGCAATGTCGGTCGTCAGCGGCCCCAGCGTATAGAACGGCGCTTCGTGACATTCCTTGAGTTGCTTGTCCATGTTCTCTTTGATGAGGTGCATGGGCACGTGGCCGGGGCCTTCGATCATGGTTTGGCAATCCATCTCCCACGCGATTTTGGTGAGTTCGCCGAGCGTTTCGAGTTCGGCGAATTGCGCTGCGTCGTTGGCGTCGGCGTTCGAACCAGGACGCAAGCCGTCGCCCAGGGAAAAGCTCACGTCGTAAGCGCGCATGATTTCGCAAATCTCGCGGAAGTGCGTGTAAAGAAAACTTTCTTCGTGATGCGCCAGACACCATTTCGCCATGATCGAACCGCCGCGCGAGACGATGCCCGTCATACGTTTGGCCGTCATCGGGATGTAAGCCAACCGCACACCGGCGTGGATCGTGAAATAATCGACGCCTTGCTCGGCCTGTTCGATCAGCGTGTCGCGGTAAATTTCCCAGGTGAGGTCTTCGGCCTTGCCGTTCACTTTTTCGAGCGCCTGATAAATCGGTACGGTGCCGATGGGTACGGGCGAATTGCGAATGATCCACTCGCGCGTCGCGTGAATGTTTTTACCCGTAGACAAATCCATCACCGTGTCAGCGCCCCACTTGGTTGACCAACGCATCTTTTCGACTTCTTCCTCAATGCTCGAAGCCACCGCGCTGTTGCCGATGTTGGCATTGATCTTGACCAGAAAGTTGCGGCCAATCGCCATCGGTTCGGCTTCTGGATGATTGATGTTGGCGGGGATGATCGCGCGTCCGCGTGCGATTTCGTCACGGACGAATTCCGGCGTGACGAATTGCGGCAAGCTCGCGCCGAATGATTCGCCTTTGTGTTGGAAGTTCAATTGGCTGCGGTCGCCGTTGCTGAGTGCATTGAACGCAGCTTCGCGTCCCATGTTTTCGCGCAACGCAACGTATTCCATCTCCGGCGTAATGATGCCTTTGCGCGCGTAATGCATCTGCGTGACGTTGCATCCGGCCTTGGCGCGCAGCGGTTGGCGACGCAAGCCGGGAAACTCTTCGAGCTTGCCTTTGGTTTTTTGCGAGGCGAATTCTGCCTCTTGCGCCGAACGATAGCCGTTGTCTTCGGGGCGCAGCGGACGGCCTTCATATTCCTCTACGTCGCCGCGCGCGATGATCCAGTGGCGGCGCAACGCGGGCAGTCCATCGCGTACGTCGCCTTTGAACGCGGGATCGCCCCACGGCCCGCTCGCGTCATACACGCGGACGGGTTCATTGATCTCGGTCCCGCCGTTGAACGACTTGGTGATGTTCTGCGTGATTTCGCGGAAAGGCACTACGACGCCGGGCTGCGTGCCTTTGACGTAGATGCGTTGTGAATTGGGTAATTGTGTTTCTGATGCCAAATGTTTTGTTGAATTCATGTTTGTCCTTTCTTCCTACGACGGTGCTAACCGTGTCAGGTTCTAAGGGTCTCCTGCCAGCAGGACTCTCAGCCATTCGCGTGAACGGCTCCCCTGAAAAGTGATGGGTACTCCGACGCTATTGATACGAACAATTTCTTTGAACAAAGTGGATGGAATCCAGCGCCTTGCTCAAAATGCAATGCGTTACAGTTTGTTCACTGCGCGCGCATTGCGCAACCGCCTTATTTTGCGAAGGCGCTTTGGCAGGACGCACCGCGTTGGACCTCAAACGCTCCGCAGGAGCAACCTTTGGGTACGCAATTCAATAAGTAAGGGCAGCTTCGACCTTGCGCTGCCAGATGCCAACAAGGCACCAACAAGCGCAAGGTCAAGCTGCCCTTCAATAACGAATCGCAAATTAAGTGTGCGTGCGTTTAAAAGACCGGCGAGGGCGATAGCGAACCATTCAGACGGTTCTGCCGAGATTGCTATGTCTGGGCCGCCCGCTGCCGGTGCGCGCCAGACGGGATAAGCCAGTAACGACACTGCCATACGTGCTTAGCGGTACTACCCGTGCTTAGATACTTCGTCATGAAATTGTTGCCATTTCTGGCAAGATATTTTTGACGAATCGCTGAAAGCCGCTCCCAGAGCGGGTTTCAGCGCAATTTGTAAGTCGTCCAACTTTTCAAAAATTACCCCTGTTTGGTTCCGGCTTGTCCGGGTTAGGATTAACTTGAAAATAAAACTGCCAGATTACTTCGAGTGTGTCCCACCAAACTAACGGTGAATTCTGACAACTCCCAATGTTTCAGCAGTTTAGCTGAATTTTGAAGAGTTGGCTTTCCGCGTTACTGGTGATGCCTCTATGATGTGGTGAACGAAACCT
>JABFSD010000876.1 GCA_013140935.1 Acidobacteriota bacterium | reverse complement strand
GCTTGCCTTCGGGCGTAGTGGTCACGGTGAACTTATCGGCTTCGAGATGCAGCAACGAACGCACGAAGGTCAGCGTGCCTTCAGGCATTTTATTTTCTTTATCCTTTTTGGCTTTGACGTTGGCGTCGGTTTTAGGCGGGCTATCAATATTGAAGAAAAACGAAGTCATGCGCATCGTCAAATCGCGCGCGCCGAAAGGTGAATAAAGCGCGTTGAGAATCTGTTCGTCGCGCGTTTTCGGTTGAGGACGCGGTGCAGTGTCGGGGATGCCGAAGAAACCTTTGCGCGAACGCGCCGTCACGCCGGGGCGCGTTACGCGCAAACGCAGGTTGTGATACTTGCGGTCAAAACTCACGTCGTCCGGGTCGAAGCCCAACAGATAATAGCTCTCATTGTCTTTCAGAATTTTGCGCACGCCGAGATTGAGATCGTTGTTGTTCAACATGGCAAAGCCGCCGGTTTCGCGCGCCAGATAAGTCAATCCGTCCTGCGAATCGTTGAATTGCTGATTTACCTGACTGCGCTGATCCTGAATCTGTTCCTGCGACATGCCGTTGAAATCGTCGGCTGCCGTGGCCGAGAGCGTTTGCAAGCCGCGTGCGTCGAGCGAATAGATGACGACGCTCGAACGATTGGCTTGATCTACCAGCCGGCGCACGTTGTCTATCACCTGTTGATTGTTGGTTCCATCGCGGCTGAAAAGCGTGAGGCCGTCTGACACCAGCACGCACATCTTGCGTCCCGGCAATTCGCGCAAGCCGCGCACGACGAAATTCACCGCGCCCAGCGTACCTGTCAAAAAGATCGTATCGCGCGCGTCATCAAAACGATCCTGCGTCTCTTGTCGTTGGCGGCGTTGCTCTTCGGTTTCTTCCGGTTGGGCTACGACGCCGTTCGCGCCGCCCGTGCCGAACTGCGGCATCATATTGCGCGCGAACGGATTCCACGTGAGCTTGTCAATCGCCGTCAATAGAATGCGTTTGTCTGAAGTAAATTGTTGCAACGCGCCCAAGCCCCGCCCCGTGCGAATGATACCGACCAGATCGCCTTCTTCCATCTGTTGATTGACGAATTTCTTCAGCGCCTCGCGGGTGTAATGGGTGCTTTCAAACGACAGGCTGAGATCGTCTATGACGAAGGCGATGGTGCGCGCGACCTTTTCGGGCGCAATCGTATTGCTCGAAAGATTCGGTGGCGCGACGGCAATCGTGGCCGTCTGGTCGCGTTTGTTCGGTTCTGGCGAACGTTCTCTGACCGGCACTTTGACGAGTTTGAAAAAAGTGAGCGGCTGTTTTTTGCCGTCTACGAAAAGTTCGATTTCGTTTTCGTTGAGGTCGGTGACGTGTTCGCCTTTTTTATCGGTGACGACGGCGTCAATTTGTACGAGTTGCGTCGAGATGCGCACGACCGATTCCTGTTCGTCGGGCGCGGGCGTGGCTTTGGGTTGCGTTGGCGTTTGCTGGGGCGGGGGCGCTGGTTGCGCGGCAGTTGGGCGTAAGTGAAATGACGCACCGAAACCGAGAAGACAAAGCGTGATGATGGCGTATCGCATGGCTGCTCCTTTCGTAAGCGGCGTTATTACCTGTGTGCTGAAAATAAGAGATGTTTGCACGCGCGCATACTAAGGCGAACGTCGCGCCAAATGAAACCGGGGGCGCGTCAAAGTTTTGCATCAGGTGAAAAAAGAAGCCGTAGCGACGGTGGCGCAACCTCGCCAAGGTTGCGCCGCTTAATTTGCGAACATTTCTGCGGAACGGACAGCCCAACCCAAGCTCGCGCGTAACAATCAATGGGTCGCCTGCCAAGCCGCGCAACCTTGGCGAGGTTGCGCCACCGTCGCCACGCCTTCTTTTCTTTTACAACAGGCGAAAAATTGACGCGCACTCATTTATTTAATGAGCCGCTCAGTGAAGTTTGAGGCTTGAGGGAACGGTCGGTCTGTTAGGGAACCAGATGGCGGAGCGCAGACCGACCGTTCATGCTGACAACGTGCGCCGCCGACTTGCGCAGCGGCGCAAAGCCGAGGACGAAGCTGATATTGATTAGGTCAAAAGGCCGTGTGCATTGCGGGCGGGTTTGGGTTTGCTGTTCGCGCGCAATGATGCCAGACATTCGGCCAGCAGCCCGCACACGCACAACGCCAGACATCCCAGCAAAAGCGCGCCGGCAAGCGCAACGGCGTATTCAATCAACAGCTTTATCCCGACCATCGAGTTGGTATTGAGTTCATTGATCAACAGGGTTTCCATAGCGCGGCTCCTTTCGGCGAGTGGTGGCGCGGGTTGCCAACCCGCGCCATACGTAGTGGGTTATTCAGCGACGATGGTGACGAGGGCAGGTTGGGCCTGATTACCGGCGATGTTTTTGAGTTCGTCGGCGGCTTGCCGTTCGCGCTTCGACATCGGCAATTCAAAACCGCTGTCATTGCCTTTCACCCACACGCGCGCCAGGAAGTGCTGATCGCCGTAGCGGCGAAATTCGAGGTGGCATTGTTGCGGCGTTTGCAAGGTGACGGCGCGGTTGGTGATCGCGCCCAGGTTGTGCGTGCGTCCTTCGCTTTGCAGCATCAGGATGGCTGGTGTAGCTCCCTTACTGATGTCGTAGCGTCCCGCCGGCAGCGTGCGGTTGCCGACCATGAAAGCAAACGGAATCTTGCTGGACATCAAAGTCTGGGCGGCGCTGGCGGCGGCAAAGCCAAAAGCCGAAACCAACAACGCAGCCATTATCAACAGGTTCATAGCAGTCTTTTTCATAATCCCTCCTCAGGTGATGCGAAAGTTTTTAACCTTAGCGGCGCGGTCAAGTGTGTTGAAGGCGTCGTTCGTTTCAAATTGCGTACATTGGGGAATGCGCAGTCCGCCCGCGAATCCCGCCACACCCGCATAAAAGATTTTTGTAACTGCTCACCCCGTCGGTAGTGGTGAGAGGGGGGAGCCAGTGAAGACACTTCTCAAGGCGGTCAAAATATTGCGGCCTTGTTTTTTGAGCGTCGAGATGTAACCGCGAATCCGGCAAAAGGCTT
>JABFSD010001017.1 GCA_013140935.1 Acidobacteriota bacterium | reverse complement strand
AAATGACATCGTCGCGTGTGAAGGCTTCACCGAAAAGATGGGTAGCGAACTGCACGGCAGCGTCAGCATCATCACGCACGAGCGTGGCGCTGGTGGCGATGCAACGCAATTCGCCTGCTTGTTTGCCCAAACGGTGTTTGAGACGGCGTAACAGCAATGACACCTCGATGCCTTGCGCGCCGGTGTAAGTGTGCGCTTCATCGAGGCAAACGAATCGCCACAACCCGGAAGCGAAAATGGGAGCGTCCTGCGGTCGCAACAACAGATATTCCAGCATCGCGTAGTTGGTAATCAGAATTTGCGGTGGGTGGGATGAATGCTTGATGTGCCCACGCATCGCTTCACGTGAGACGATTTCGTTTTCAGGAGCCTTATCGTTTTTTCTGCGCCCTTCACTTTCGTACTCTTCTAACTCGCTGGTGTAACGACCAAACGTGATGCCTGTACCCTTCAACAAATTGCGTAGGCGCTCTAACTGGTCGTTGACGAGCGCATTCATCGGATAGATCAAAAGCGCACGCACGCCAGGCGACGAATCAGTCAACAAGTCGTGCAGAATCGGAATCAGGAAGCACTCCGTTTTGCCGCTGCCGGTTCCCGAAGCTACGACCAAGTTGCGGTTCGCCAGCACATGGCGCAGCGCGCTTTCCTGATGCACATAAAGCGGGCGGTCAGGAGGTAAGGGCCGTTGATGCGCCTCAGCAATATCTTCGCGCAAACGACAAAGCGCCTCAGACACGACGCCTGCTTCGGTCAGTTCGCGCAACGAATGTCCGTGAGCATAAGGCGGATTGAATTCGAGAAATGGCCCACGAAACAACGCTCCCGGTTTAGCCCACTCGCGCTGCAAGGCGTCGGCCAACTCAAGTTCCGTGCGTCCGACATTGAAGGTTGTCAGCAGATAGCGAATGTAGTTGCGATGCAGCGTCTGCGTGACTTCGATGGCGTTCATAATTGGTTCTCCGAAGTGGTGGCGTCGAAAGAAACTGTCGCCGATTCGACCGTGAAAACACGCACGCGTGGCGTGGCGGGTTGTTGGGAAACAAAAATATCAAGTGGGCGCTTGCCGCTATACACCGGCAAATAGCGCGTGCTTGGGATGTAAATGGCTACGCCGCCGTACTTGAAGAAATGAAAGCGCGCCAAGTGAATAGCCTCTCCTTCGATCTGGTCGTTGACGAAGGTTTCAAGTTGGCCTGTTCCATAGTTGGGATGCAGCACTTGTTGCCCTTCGCGTAAGTAAGCCAATTGCTCGCCGAGTTGAACTCCATTTCGTAAAGCAGTTTCTTTGACGACCCACATTAGCGACAAGTGATGAGTACGCTGACCGAAACGCACGCTCAGACGAAGCAAGGCGATTGGTTCCGTTAGCGCCTTGATGCGGTCTTTGAACTGAGCTAACTGAAAATGCAGCAAACCATGTTTATCGAAACTGCCTTCGTGAATGTTTCTTTCATTGGCTTTGATTTGATATCGGGCGTCTGGAATACCTTGAATGATGAGTTCGCGTTCAAAGGTAAGATCGTCGAATTTGAATTTTAATGGTTCGGTTAGCCAACTGGCCGCCGCATTTTTTATTGCCAATCGAGCGCGCAACACATGCGGATGCCAACGTAAAGGCAACTGGAAATTCCCGAACGTTAGCAACGCCGTAAAGTCGTTTTGTTGAGCTGCCCATCGAATTTCATAAAAGCCTCGCATCACCAGCTTGACCGTACCTGAAGTGCTGCTGAGGTGACTGACTTCTGGGCCGACGAGTTCCACGGCAGGCGGAACGCCGTCCTCAAAAAGCGTCTGCGCGAACGCCTCTTCTGTGGGAGCGATGTGCAGTTGCGGAACCCAGTTAAATTCCAGGTGCGCAAAACGAGAACGTTGCAGCCCATGTAAAAGCCTGACGCGAAACCGCCCGGACTGACGTTGCGAGAGCAAGCCATCCAAAGGCACGCTCATTTGCCTCCGCAATTCAGACCAAACAGCTTGTCGGCCTTTCAACAGATCGCGCAACGAAAACCACTTCGTTACAGCATTGTGCGAGGCGGATAGCTCTCGTAATTGCAATTGCAAATCTTGCACGGCGGCGCGGCTTTCTGCCGGAATCAATAAGGTCGGCGGATTTCCCTTATAGGTTGGTACGCCTTGCGGATCATCTGCTTGGGATAGCAACTCCCCTTCTAATCGAAGCGCCTGTGACGTTTCTGGCAACAATGGAATTCGCTGCAAACAATCTTCGTCTTTGTCGCTGTAACGGTCGTAAACCTTCAACGGTGGTTTCAAGTGTTGACATTGAGCCACATATCCCGAAAAACCTTGTGGCGGACGTTCGCCATACAACACTGCTGGATTTCCTTCGCTTTGTTCTAATCGTAAACCGTGTCGCAGCAAAACCAGATATTCGCCTTCTGCCAAGCCCTTTTCGGAGTCCTGATAAAAAGCCAGCAACCCTGTCTGATTGCTATGAAAAAACAACGCACCACTGCTTGGCGGAGCAATCATCCAACGTCGTAAACCTTTTCCTTCTGCGTTAAGTAACTCTGCTTTGAAGGGGGCTGGCTCAGGCCACTCCAGCGGCAGATGCGCCAAGCTGAACGGTTCGATTTGCCACGTTTCATTTTGCCAGGTTGCTCGCACAGGATAACGCTCTTTTTTGACAACCATCGTTGTTGGCATTGATGGGCAGTTGATGGTTTGTTGAGGAAAGAATAACCGCAAGTTACGCGTCTTAACCTCCCATTGCCAACGCGGCGTGACTTGTAAAGGATGAGGCGTGACGGATTGGATTGGCCTTTCCGCAGGGCGATTCATCTGCTCCCAAAGCTCTCGCAGAATAAGATTGTCAGCGAGCAGAAACTCAATATGCGCGTTGGTTAGGTCTCCGCGATGATATAAAAACGCCGCATCACAAAGGTCGTGAATTAACTCGGCGGCAATCCGGCGCGAATGCGTCTGCGATAAAAAGCGGGCCAAAGGTTTCGTGCAGCGGGCACGTGCGGCTATCAATGGCAGTTGCTCTGCCAACTCATCTACGGT
>JABFSD010000428.1 GCA_013140935.1 Acidobacteriota bacterium | reverse complement strand
ATATTCAGCGGCAAGGCGCTTGAAGTGCCGCCACCCGGTGCAGGCGAAAAGACCGTGATCGAAGCCTGTCCCGCCGTCGCAATATCCGTCGCCGGAATTTGTGCCGTCAGTTGCGTGGCGCTCAAGAAGCTCGTCGTGCGAGCCTGTCCGTTCCAACGCACGACGGAACCGGCTACGAAATTGGAGCCGGTGACAGTGAGTGTGAAAGCCGCGCCGCCGGCCCCGACATTAGTCGGACTCAGGCTCGTCAGCGTCGGCACCGGATTGCTGCTGGTGATCGTCAGTGACTGCACGCCTGAGAGTCCGCCGCCCGGCGCGGGATTGAATACCGTTACCGAGAGCGAACCTACGTTGGCGACTTCGCTGGCTTGTATCTGAATCGTCAGCGTCGTGCTGTTCACGAACATCGTGAGGCGGTCAATCGTGTTGACGCGCACCATCGAAGAAGGAAGGAAACTCGTGCCGGTCAGCGTCAGCGTGAAAGCCGCACTGCCCGCCGTCACCGAACTCGGATTGAGGCTGCTAAGCACGGGCGTCGGATTCGCCGCCGCCGTAATCGTGAACGTTTGCGCGCCCGATGTGCCGCCGCCGCCCGCCTGCGAAGCCGGATTGAAGACCGTCACTTGTGCCGTGCCCGCCGTGGCGATGTCGCTCGCCGGAATTTGCGCCGTCAATTGCGTAGCGCTCACCACGGTCGTCGTGCGGTCGAGACCGTTCCAACGCACGAGCGAATTGCTCAGAAAGTTCGTGCCGTTCAACGTCAGAGTGAAAGCCGCGCCGCCCGCTTGCGCCGAAGTCGGAGCGATGCTGGCGAGCGTCGGCACCGGGGCTCCGGCTTGCGTAATGGAGAAGTTCAACGCGCTGCTCACGCCGCCGCCCGGCGTAGGCGTGAAAACCGTAATGCTCGCCGTGCCGGTGAGCGCGATGTCAGTCGCCGGAATTTGCGCCGTCAATTGCGTGGCGCTCACGAACGTGGTTGTGCGACTTGCGGCGTTCCAGCGCACCACCGAGGTCGAGGCGAAATTCGAGCCTGTCACCGTCAGCGTAAAAGCCGCGCCTCCCGCATTCGCCGAAGACGGATTCAAAGAAGTCAACACCGGCACCGGGTTGGTGCTCGTGATGGTGAATTGCGCGCCGTTGGAAACGCCTCCGCCCGGCGCGGGATTGAAGACGGTGATTTGTGCACTGCCTGCGCCGCCCGCCAAATCAGACGCAGGAACAGCGGCAGTCAATTGCGTCGCACTGACAAAGGTCGTTGTGCGCGGGCTGCCGTCCCAACGCACGACCGAACCGTTGACAAAGTTGGTGCCATTGACCGTGAGCGTGAAGGCCGGACTGCCTTCAGCGGCGCTGTTCGGACTCAAGCTGGTGATGGCCGGTACACCGTTTGGCGCGGTGATCGTGAACGTTTGTGCGCTCGACGTGCCGCCACCCGGCGCAGGATTGAACACGGTGATTTGCGCCGTACCCGCCGCTGTGACATCCGTCGCCGGAATTTGCACCGTCACTTGAGTGGCGCTCACAAAAGTCGTAGTGCGGTCGGCTCCGTTCCAACGCGCGACCGAAGAAGGCACGAAACCTGTGCCGGTCAACGTGATCGTTTGCGCGCCCGAACCCGCCAGCGCCGAAGTCGGCGCAATGCTGGTGAGCGTCTGCGCGGGGTTAGTTCCGCTAATCGTAATCATCCCCGTGCGCGTGCAAGTCGCAGTGGCCGGGCTTAAGACGCGCAACCGTTCGTTCACTGAATCAACAAAGATCAGTTGTCCGTTCGACGCATTGCGCACGATGGCAACCAGCGTAGGCGCACTGAGCAGCGGCTGGCCGGTCGTATAAACCGGATTGGGCGGCGAGGTGTTGAGTTGCGCCGCTGTGGCTACACCGCCGTCGCCACTGAAGCCTGAGCTCGTCGTACCAGCAAAAGTCGTGGCAGCGCCGCCGGCGGCGGCCACGCGCATGATCTGATTGGCATTCGTGCCAGGCGAGTTGGTAGATACCTGACTATTCACGACGAACGCATTGCCATCGCCGTCAACCACCACATCGCGCGGACGATTCAAGCCGCCGCCATCCATACGTGAGAAACTGCCGCTGCCTGCGGCTGATTCGCGCAACAACTGACTGTCGTCGTAATTGGTGACATAAAGGCGTCCCGTCGAATCGAAGGCCAAACCCGTATAGGCTTTCGCGCCCGACAACGCCAGCGAAGAAGACGTTCCCGTCGTCGGATTGATCTTGCGCACGCGCTTCGTGCCCGCTTCAGAGATATAAATCGTGCCATCATTCGCCACGGCTACGTCGGTGGCCGCCGCCATTACGATGGCGGTGGCGAAACCTTCGGGCGCGGTCGAGGCCGGACTCGTGCCGCCGCCTACGATATTGCCGATGCTGCCCGGCGCGATCACGATCGGCGAAGAAGCGTTAGGATAAAACGTCACGCCCGTCGCAGAAGTATTGATAAAGCGCACCAGCGAAGTCCGCGTTTTATTCAACGTGACGGGCGGGTCGGACGCCGTGGTTTTGACTGAGGGGCCACCCTGCGTTTCGACGATGTAAACGCCGTTCGGTCTAACGAAGACGCCTTGCGGATTGTCGAAGGTGGTGCGAATCACCGGGCCTTCGAGCGCCGTGTTGCCGCCGTTGTTGTCGCGGTTGACGGTGATGATGGTTCCAGGTTGAACGATTTGCTGCGAATCGGTTCCGCTAAACAGCGTGACTGCGCTGGCCCCGCGATTGACAAAGCGTATGCGGCCTTCGGTACGTTCGCTAAACCACAGATTGCCGTTGGCATCGAGCGCGGCTCCGCTCGGCGACACCAGCCCCGCGCTTTTGGCGAGGCTGCCGTTATAAGGTTCTGCCGTGCCATTGCCTGCCACGGTGTCACCGCTGCCGGCATTGATCGAAACGCCCGTAACCGTTGCCGTCGAATTGCCCAGATTCAAAAACCGCACGCGTCCGCGACTCAGCGTCGCCTGATCTGCCACCAGGATGCCGTTCGTGTCGGCTTCCAGTCCGACAATCGGCTGTTGCGC
>JABFSD010000574.1 GCA_013140935.1 Acidobacteriota bacterium | reverse complement strand
ATCCTGACAGCCGCCCTGATTGGGAATATCGTTGTAACGAATGTCGGTGACCGCCGCGTTGCTCATATTCAGCGTAGCGGCTTGCACGACGTATACGCCGATAAAATCGTTGACGGTGCATCCCGCCGTCGTTCGCGGGCCTGTGATGGTGACGCCGGAAAGGGCGACGGTTGCGCCCGTATTGATTTCGACGATAGGGAAAACGTCTCCGTTAAAGCCCAACGTCAGCACGGTCGGCGCTTTGATCGTCGTCGTTGCTTTCCCCGCGCCCGTTAAGGTTAGGTTCTTGTTGATCGTGACTTGTTCGGTATAAAGACCGGCAGCCACATTGACGGTGCCTCCCGGCAACGTGCAATCAATGGCTTTTTGCACCATGGCAAAAGCGTCTACGCCAATCTGGCGCGTATTCGGATTAGCATCGCCAGGGAACGTCACCATCGTGCCGAAAGGCAGCCCCACCCACGCATCGTCCACGTAAGTCGTCATTACTGGAACACAGGTGTTCAACGTCACCATGGTCGAACCCGTGCAGTTGTAAATATCCGTCGCCGTCACGGTCACTGTAAAAACACCCGCTACGGTGGGCGTACCTGATAAAACGCCCGCGCTCGACAACATCAGCCCCCCCGGCAAACCCGTCGCCGAGAAGGTCGGCGTGCCATTGCCGCCCGTCGCCGTAAAGGTGGCGTTGACACTTGAACTGATAATCATGGGCAGGGCTGGTGCCGTAACGGTGATGCCTGGGCAATTCACCGTCAGCGTAGGCGTCACCGTCGCCATACAACCCGTGTTATCCGTAGCGGTAATGTTTAACGGGAAACTTCCGCTTTGTATGGGGGTTCCCGAAAGCACGCCGTTCACGAATGTTAGATTGTTAGGCAGGGCACCTATCAGGGCATAGGTATAAGGCGTTGCGCCATTGCTTGCCACAAAACTAGCCATATAACTTTGTCCCACCGTGGCGCTGGTGAGGGTGGCCGGATTGAGATTTAACGCGCAGGTTGGTTCAAAGTTGGCGCATAACACATCGCTCGTGCCGAACTGGACGATGACGTTATCGGCAAAGCCCTTGAAGACGCCGCTCCAACCGGAACCGACTCCGACTTCGATGCCCATAATGTAGGTGTCGGGGCCGAGAATGTGGCCCGTGTCAGTGCCATCTGTGATCGCAGGCGCACCGCTCACCCAACGCGATAATTTCACGTTGTAATCATCAATCGTGAGACCAGGAGATCCAAAAGCGCGCATCCAGAAATTGTCATTGAGAATGTTTACCGAAACCCATTGATTGACCGGCGGAGTGCCGGGCAGGCCGTTATAAACATATTCCCAAATCAGGTAACCCGCTTGTCCGCCCGGCGTGAGATAGCTCAAACGGAGCGCCGGATATTGGTTGTTCGGGTTTGTACTCGATCCGTCGCGATAAAACTCGAATTGCAGGTTGGTCAGGCTCCCCAACGTACGACCTGCGACTACATTGCCAGGGGCGTTGGCCCAGTAATAGGCCGCATCTGCTTTGGCAGTGCCGCTGTCGAGGTTGAATTCCAAAGAACCGACGCCGGAGCGCGCCTGCGTGTTGGTCGCATCCACAGTGCCGTTCGGGCGAATATTGCCCCGTCCCCACTGATTGAGGGGTAAGCCGCTGAGCGAGTTGGGCGTGGCGCTCGGCAAGGGCGGCCGGACGACCGTGTTGCAATTCGCCAGCGGAGCCGTCACTTGTATCACGTAAGCCCGTAAACCGATGCAGCCATTGGCATCGGTTGCGGTAATCGTGAAAGCGAAAAAGCCTGCGGCGCTCGGCATGCCTGAGAGTGCGTTGCCTGAGAGCGTGATTCCTGAAGGCAATGCGCCGGCGCTAAGGGAAAATGAATGAGGCGTGCCGCCAACGGCGGTGAAGCTCGCTCCCGCATAGGTCATGCCAACGGCACCGTTAGGCAGCGTAGACGGCATGGACGATACGGTAATGGTCGGACAAGTGACCGTCAGCGTCGCCGCCGTGGTCGTTGCCATTCCGCAGCTATTCGAGAAAACCGCGCGATACTGATTGTTGTTGAGCGAGTAAGAAACCGTGTTGAGCGTGAGCGTCAGATTGGTGGCGCTCATAATCGGCGAGAAACTCATCCCGCCATTCGTACTCACTTCCCATTGCACGGTAGGCGCAGGCGTACCGCTCGCGGCTGCCATAAACGTCGCGTTTGCACCGGCATTCACGTTTTGGTTGGTGGGGTTGGTCGTTACCAGAGGTGCCTTATTGACCGTAACCGTGAAAGCGGTGGGACTGCTCACTCCGCCCGTCGAACTGTTGCGAACGGTCAGGGTCGCGTTGTAAGTCGCCGGGGACGCTGCAACGGGTACGGTCAATATGATCGGACTGATCGGCAGCGTTGCGTTGACGACATCAACGAACCCTGCTCCCTCCGCAGTCGCATCGTAATCAATGCTGTATTGATCGGGACTGTTGGTGGTTGCCGTATAAGGCAGGCTCGCACTGATCGTCCCCTGACAAACGGTCGGACTCGCGCCCAGCGTGATCGTCGGATTGATAACCACCTGTAATTCAAAAGCGCCCAGATCGCAGGTGACGGCTTGCGGACGCGCCACGCCGCGCTGATCGGTCGCCTCGCAGGTCGCGTTATTTCCTACGTTGTAAGCGGGGCTGGTATTCGTGATCGCATGCGTTTCGGTGTTGCCGGGAGCCGTATCCATCAACGCGCCTAGCGCCGGATCGGTCGTGACCAGCACACCGGGGCAGGCATTCGCGCCGCCTCCATTCGATTCGATCAGGTTATTGCCGCTGCCGGTCGTGGTCGCTGCTCCATTGACGAAGCAATCGGTGCCGCTCGGCGTATTGGAAAGAATGGTATTGCTCAACGCCAGCGTGACGGTTCCGCCGTCGGTGCGCGTATAAACACTGCCGCCCCCGTTGGCCGCCGTGTTGTTGTTCAAGGTTGCATTATTGATTGTGACCGAACCGTTGCGAATGAATACGCCGCCGCCCAGGCCTTGTCCCGCTGCGCCGTTTTGCGCGG
>JABFSD010000595.1 GCA_013140935.1 Acidobacteriota bacterium | reverse complement strand
GCCCCACATCAACGGGGCGCGCGATGAGTTGTTCGGCAAACGTCAAATACTGCGCCGCGCTGCGTTTGATGTCGCACTCGCGGCGAATCCATTCTGAAGCCCGCGCGCCAAGTTGTTCGCGCAACGCCGGACGCGCCGCCAATAGCCGCAGCCGCTTAATCAAATCGCGCTCTTCCTGTTTCGGGTCGGGCGAAACTTTCAGGCAGATTTCGTCTGGCAGGTCGCCGAATTGTCCGTAATCAGAAACGATGACGGGCTTGCCCGCACCGAGCGAACGTATCAGCGTACCGGAAGTCTCGCCCGCCGTCGGGAAGCGCAGATTGACCACGATGTCTACGGCTTTGAGATAACGAAAGAAATCACGTTCGGTGTTGTAACCCGTCATGCGAGTTTGTTTCTCAAGTCCCAATTCTTTGATGAGCGGAGCGATGCTCCATTTGGCGTGGTCTTCGCCGACGATCAGGCAGAGCGCGTTCGGCACGACTTCGGCCAGTTGTTTGAAGGCACGCAGCAACGTCGGAATGCGTTTCGATTGCGTGACGTAACCGAATGACGCAACTACTAAGGCATCCGCCGGTATGCCCAACGCGGCGCGGCATTCATCTTTTTTCAGCACGTCGAGTTCGGCTACGCGGGGCGAGAGGTGATGGTTGATGATCGTGATGGGCGTGTTGTGATTATCAAGTTCAAGCTGCGACGCAGCATATTCGTTATGAACGACGATGCCGCGCTGACGGTTGATGAGTTTGCGATTGAGCGGAAAAACGAATTGCTGATATTCGCTCGCCGTATCGTTTTCACGCGCGACGGCGAGGCGGCGTCCGCGATTGCCGTAAGCAAAAAACAACTCATCGCTGAACTCTTCGTCCTGCTCGCGCCCTAACATCTTCCACGCCAGCAAGTGGTGCAAGCAATGTTCGTGCAAGACCAACAAGCCCGGCGTCGTCAGCGCGCGTTCATAAATGTATTCGTGATAGGGATTGTTGCCCTGATGATAAACGATCAAATCGAAGGGCTGTTTGGCTTGCGCGGCGTCGAACGTTTCGTGATGAGCAACGCGGTAAGGCTGCGACTGATTGGCTTTCACTTCGTCGTGCTTTTCGACAAAGACGGTGATGTCAGCCGCGTCCGCCAGATAAGGCAACAGTTCGGCGTTGTAATCGGCAATGCCCGATTTGCTCGGCGGCAACGGAGTGAAATAAGCCAGACGCATTTGAGTGCGGAGTGCGGAGTGCGGAGTGCGGAGTTGTTTAGGCATGGGATTCTGCCAACGTTGCAGTGCGCGTCCGACGGAAGTAAGCGATGAGGGCGAAAACAAACAACGCCAGCGCGATGAATTGCGACGTAGAAAGTCCGATCAAACTGCCGCGCGGATCGTCGCGCCAGTATTCGATGATGAAACGCGCGACGGCATAAAGCATCAGATAGGCTAGCATGATTTGTCCGTGAAACTGGCGGCGCGCAAAGAGCAACAACAGCGTTACGAATATGATGAGCGTCGCGCCGACTTCGTAAAGCTGCACCGGATGCAAGTGCAACGGCGCAGTCAAACTGCCCAGCTTGTCAGCCCACGCTTGTTGTTGAACGGCTTCGGTCAGGTGCTCGACGATGACCGGCACGCCCGTGAGTTCGTGGCCGCGATCGGTGAAATGTACGCCAATCGCATGCGTTGTCGGCTTGCCCCAACAGCAACCGGAAGAGAAACAGCCCAGCCGTCCGATGGCTTGTCCGATGACGATGCCCGGCGCGAAAACATCCGCCGTGCGCCACCAGTCGAGCTTGAAAACTTTCATCACGACGACCGAGGCCAACAGCGCACCGATCAATCCGCCGTAATAAACGCCGCCCGAACGAAAGAAATCGAGCGACAGAATCTGTCCCGGATTGTCGCGGTAATAGCTGTTCCATTCGGTGATGACCATCAGCAGTTTCGAGCCGAGCAAGCCCGCGAGCAATACCCATAGGCCGAGGTCATACATGCGATTGACATCCAGCCCGTCGCGCCGCGCGAGCCACGCCATCACCAGCAAGCCGACGATGAAGGCCAACGCCAGTAATGCGCCGTAACTGTTGAGCGGAAAGTTGGTAAAAGGAATTTTGAATAACTCAGGAAACATTTGGGGCCAGTTGATGAAGCGTTTATTCAGCCAGTTCGACGTGAGTGTCTTCGATCTGATTTTGGGGTGGATTCTCAGGAAGTACGTTTTGCTGGCGCGTGCGTTCGGCGCGCTCTTCGCGCATCAACACGAAACCGAGCAGCACCGCGCCGATGCAAATCGTCGCATCGGCAATGTTAAACGTAGGCCAGATGAACTGATCGCGCCAATGGAACTCGATGAAGTCCACGACTTCGCCCAAGTGCACGCGATCAATCAGATTGCCTACGATGCCTGACAGCAACAGCGCCAGCGAGAATGACATCAGGCGTTCGCTGCGCGGCGTGTGCGCGAGGTAATACATCACCAACACGGCGGCGACGCCTGAAATCGCGGCCAGCACCCACTTGATGTTGAATTCAACGTCGGCAAACAGGCTGAAGGCTACGCCGCGGTTGAGCGCGTAACTGAAACGGAAGACTTCGGGCCAGACTTCGATTACGCCGACGGGTTTGAGCTTCGCCGTCGCCCACGCTTTCGAGGCTTGGTCGGCAATCAATAAAAATAAGGCGATGAGCCAATAACGTTTTTGTTGAATCATTGATTACAGCGGGGGTTACAGCGGGGCGGAACGAGGAGCGTAAGCGACCTGAGCCTTGGCAATTGACGCAAGGCCGAGGCTCAGGTCGCTCACGCTCTCCGTTCCGCTATAGAGCTTCTTTGATGTTCCTGACACAACGCATACAAGCGCCCGGATAGTTCGCGTCACTGCTCACATCGGTCGCGTAATGCCAGCACCGTTCGCATTTCTCGCCGTCAGCGCGCGCGACAGTGACGTTGAGTTCAGCGCCTTCCGCCAGCGTAACGCCCGACACGATGAACGTATAGCGTAACGCTTCGCCGAACGAAGCCAGAAAGTTTTTGTTGTCGGCGTCGGCAGTGATCGCCACTTGCGCTTCGAGCGCAGCGCCGATGAGTTTGGCGTTGCGGGCTTCTTCGAGCGCTTTGGTCACGGTCGAACGAATCGCAAACAATTTTTCATAACGCGCCAATAACGCTGCGTCGTGCCAAGCAACTTCGTAAGCCGGAAAGACCGTCAAGTGAACTGATTCGGCTTCGGCTTTTGCGCCGGGGATGTTTTCCCAGATTTCATCAGCGGTGAAAGCCGTGATCGGAGCCAGCAGTCGCGCCATGCGATGGACGATTTCATAGAGCGCCGTTTGCGCCGAACGCCGCGCCTGCGATTTCTCGGCGGTCGTATACAAACGGTCTTTGATGATGTCGAAATAGAGTGACGAAAGTTCAACCGTAGCGAACGAATAAAGCGCCTGATAGACCGACATAAAATCGTAGCCTTCATACGCCGCCAACACGCGCTTCGTCGTCTCGTTAAACGCGCTCACCGCCCAGCGGTCAAGCTCGTGCATCTCGGCGAACGGCACGCAATCGGTTGCCGGGTCGAATTTATCCAGATTGCCCAGACAATAGCGCGCCGTGTTGCGCAACTTGCGATAAGCGTCAGAGATGCGCGTCAGGATTTCGTTCGAGATGCGCATGTCTTCGTGGTAATCGAGCGCCGCGCACCACAGGCGAATGATTTCAGCGCCGCTTTGCTTGATGACCTTTTCGGGTTCGACTGTGTTGCCGAGCGATTTCGACATCTTGCGGCCATCGCCGTCTACAGCCCAGCCGTAAGTGATGATCTGTTTATAGGGCGGAACGCCTTTGACCGCCAAGCCGATGACGAGCGACGAATTGAACCAGCCGCGAAACTGGTCGCCGCCTTCGAGATAAGCGTCGGCGGGGTAATCAAGTCCGCGCGGTTCAAGCGTAGTGATCCAGCTACAACCAGAGTCGAACCATACGTCGAGGATGTCGTGTTCTTTGGTAAGTCGCGTAGACGCGCACTTTCCGCAAGTCGTACCTGGCGGTAGCAACTCCTGTTCGCTGCGTTCGTACCACGCATCGGCGGAATCTTGTTCAAACAAGTCGGCGATGTGGTTGATGACTTTTTGGTCAAGCAACGTTTCGCCGCAATCTTCGCAATAGAAAACCGTGATTGGCACGCCCCACGCGCGCTGGCGCGAGATGTTCCAGTCGGGGCGTTCCTTGAACATGTTCTTCATGCGCTCGTTGCCCCACGACGGATGCCATTCGATCTTGTCGCACGCAGCCATGGCTTCGTCATTGAGGCCGCTCTTCGCCATCGAGATGAACCATTGCGGCGTAGCGCGAAAGATCACAGGGTTGCGGCAACGCCAGCAGTGCGGATAGCTGTGATTGAATTTCTCAGACTTGAGCAACGCGCCGATTGATTCGAGATGTTCGATGACGGCCTTGTTGCCGTTCGGGTCGTTCTTGCTCAATGAGACGACGCGCTGACCGGCAAAGTGGGCTACGTCTTTCATGAAATAGCCGCGCCCGTCTACGGGGTTATAAACTTCGAGGCCGTATTCGCGCCCGATCAAAAAGTCTTCATAGCCATGTCCCGGCGCGGTGTGGACTGCGCCCGTGCCCGCGTCGAGCGTTACGTGATCGCCGAGCATCAGCAAGCTGTCGCGTTCGATGAATGGATGCCGCGCTTTCAGCCGATCAAACAACTCGCCTTCGTATGTCTCGATCAGGACATAATCTTCCCAACCCAATTTCGCGGCTACGTCAGCGAGCAAGCCGCTGGCGACAATGTAAATCTCATCGCCGACTTTGACCGCGCTATATTCAAATTTCGGATTCAAACAGATGCCCAGATTGGCGGGCAGCGTCCACGGCGTGGTCGTCCAGATGACGATGTTCGTTTTGACATTCGCCAACGACGGATCGAGTTTCGCCGCGTCGGGGAAAGGGAATTTCACATAAACCGAATAGCTCGTGTGATCGGCGTATTCGACTTCGGCCTCTGCCAGCGAGGTCGTGCAACTGATGCACCAATGCACGGGACGCGAACCTTTATAGACTGCGCCGCGCTCGACGAACTTGCCGAAGGCGCGCACGATGTTCGCCTGATAAGCCGGAGCCATCGTGATGTAAGGGTCGTGCCACTCGCCGAATACGCCGAGGCGTTTGAAGTCTTCGCGCTGCAAGCCGACGAACTTGTTGGCGTATTCGCGCGCGGCCTTGCGAATGGTTAAACGATCAAGGTCTTTTTTGTTTTTCTTGAGTTCTTCTTCGACTTTGATTTCGATGGGCAGGCCGTGGCAATCCCAGCCGGGAATGTAAGGCGCCCAAAAGCCCATCATCGAACGCGACTTGACCACGAAATCTTTGAGAATCTTGTTGAGCGCCGTGCCGATGTGAATGTTGCCGTTCGCATAAGGCGGCCCGTCGTGCAACACAAACAGCGGCTTGCCCGCGCGTGCTTCGCGCAGCTTTTCATAGAGGTTCGCGGCTTCCCATTGCTGCAAGCGCAAGGGTTCGTTTTGCGCCAGATTGCCTTTCAAAGGGAAGTCGGTCTTGGGCAGGTTGACGGTAGTTTTCGGGTCAAAGGAGTTCGTTTCAGTCGCCATAATCCGGTTGTTTTCGCCAGTTTCGTTAAGGTTCTAAGTTAAAAGAGCGCGGATGATAACTTACTCACCTGTAAGAAAAAAGCATTGGTTCTGCTTGCTGGAATGAGGGTGAGCCTGATGTCGCAAACTTGGTTATGAATGGTAAGAGCCGAGATAAATGTGCGCTTATTCAATGGCGATCAAATCGTCAGGATGCTCTACGCGCGTCACCAGACTGCCGGAGGTGCCAGCGGCTTTAAGCGCAGCGTAAACTTCGCGGGCGTTACCGCCGGTTAAAATCAAACGGTCGCCATCCAGCGCCACCCAACGGCCTGCGTATTCGGGTTGATGTTGCTCAAGCCAGGCACGCTCCTGCTCCCACTTCGCCGCAAATTCTGCCGGTGGAATAACTGGCGCGCACATCGGTGCCGGCGGTGCGGTGGGCGCAGGTTCGTCAAGCATCACGCGCAGTTGTTTGCGTCGTTCGCCGGGCAACTGCTCAATGAGTTGGCAGAGCGATTCCCAAGTGATGTCAGGCAGCGTTGAGATATTGGTAGCAAGATTGGACATAACCGATTCCTTTCTGTTCAACGCCGCGATTCTAGCACGAGCCAACCATCATCGTTATACTGCGCGCAGTCTTTTTACCCATTCAACCAACTTGAGGAAACATCGTCATGAAAACGCTCGTTGCGCTCTTACTCGCAGGCACATTGTCGGTCGCCGCTTTCTTTCAAAAGCAGGAAAAGCCCGAGCCCGCTGAACTCGTACTCAAAAACGGATTGGTTTACACGTTGAACGACGATCAGCCGCGCGCCGAAGCGGTCGCGGTGCGTTACGGGCAGATCGTGTTCGTAGGCTCTTCATCGGACGCCAAAAAGTATGAAGCCAAAACCACGCGCGTCGTAGACCTCAAAGGCCGCGTTGTCGTACCCGGTCTCGCCGATGCGCATTACCATTTCGCGGGCGTAGGCTACCGCGAGATGAATTTGAATCTGGAAGGCACGATTTCGCTCGCCGATTTCTTAGCCAAAGTGAAAGCGCGCGTTGCGCAAACCGAATCGGGCAAATGGGTGACGGGACGCGGTTGGATCGAAACGTTTTGGACGCCGCAGGCTTTTCCTACGCGGCAGGATTTAGACGCCATCGCGCCGAATCATCCGGTTTATCTAACGCGCGCCGACGGACACGCTTCGGTGGTGAATAGCGCTGCGCTCAAACTCGCCAACATTGATAAGACGACGGCTAATCCGACGGGCGGCGAAATCATGAAAAACCAAGCGGGTGAGCCGAACGGCATGCTGGTTGATCGTGCGCAAGGTTTGGTCGGCAAGCTGTTGCCTCCGCCGAGCGCCGCCGATTTGGAAAAGGCTTTGTTGCTGGCCGACAAACGTTCGCTCGCGTTGGGTTGGACGCAGGTGCATGACGCGGGCGTGGGTTACGATCAAATCAATCTAGTCAAGCGGCTCTATGAAGAAAAGAGACTCAAGATTCGATTGTATGAAGCCGTGCGCGGACCGAGCGCCGATACGCAACGGTTGCTGAAAGAAGGGCCGACGATTGGTTTGTATGACGGACGCCTCACCATTCGCACGATCAAGATCAGCATTGACGGCGCGTTGGGGTCGAAGGGCGCGGCGCTGATTGAAAATTACAGCGACCACGATACGAACGGTTTATTGATGTATACGCCGCAGCAAGTCATGCCTACGTTCAAAGAGGCGTTGAAGAAAGGCATTCAACTCGAAGTCCACGCCATCGGCGACCGCGCCAATCGCAGCTTGCTCGACTGGTATGAAGAAGCGTTTAACGAAGTGCCGATGATCGAACGCGTTTCACGCGAAGACCCGCGTTGGCGCAACGAACACGCGCAGATTGTTCATCCCGATGATCTGGCGCGTTTTGCCAAACTCAAGATCATTCCTTCGATGCAACCTTCGCATGCGATTGGCGATTTGCATTTCGCGGGTTCGCGCTTAGGGCCAAAGCGTTTGGCCGGAGCTTATGCCTGGCAGACGCTCATCAAGCAGGGCAACGTGATTGCGGGCGGTTCTGACGCGCCGGTCGAACGCGGCGAACCGATGATCGAGTTTTATGCGGCGGTCGCGCGCAAGGATATGAAAGGCTTCGCGGGCGAAGGCTGGCATCCCGAAGAAAAGGTGACGCGCGAACAGGCGCTCAAGATGTTTACGCTGTGGGCGGCTTATGCGGCGTTCGAGGAAAAGAAACGCGGCTCCATCGAACTCGGCAAATGGGCTGATCTCACCGTGTTGACCGGCGACATTATGACGATGCCCGAAGCCGACATTCTCAAGACACGCTGCGCGCTGACGGTGGTAAATGGCGAAGTCGTTTACGACGACCTCAAGAAATAAAATTTAGCCACGAATTAACACGAATTCCCACGAATGACAGCTTGCTGCTGATTGGCTCTGATTCGTGGGATTCGTGTTAATTCGTGGCTGATTCTTTTTGGTCGTTCAACTCGCGCATCATTCGCACTAACTCGACGACCTGATTGTCAGTCAGCGTTAGTTGATGATTGAGCGATTGCTCGCTGGTTTGCACGATGCGCAATAGTCGTTCGGCATGAGGTGCAAAGCGCGGACTGTTCGGCAAAGCGGCAACGATCTCTTCGGTTTTAGCCCGCACCGACAAACCCAAACGGCGACACAGCCGCGCACGAAATTTCGGATAAATATTTTCGAGTGCGAGGTCGTGCGCTTCGGCGGCTTGTTGCAAACTCGCCATCGAACTGACGAATTCGAGCGGTGAATGCCTATCGGTTTGCGCGAGTGGCAATGGACGCGCGAAGCGTTTGCCTGCGCCGTAAATCACCAGCCCAGTCAGCAACAGCAACTGACCCAACACCCACCAAAACGGCGTACCGCGAAAATATCCGATCAGCGCGTTGGTTTCGCTGCGATAGCCGTGATGATATTCGTCGAACAGAATCGGACGCTCGGCGGCGTTAAGTTCGCGCAAAAGGTTTTGCACGAGTTGCAAATTCGCGCCGCGTGCGAGGCCGTGATTGGCTATGACAAACGGATCGGTCAACACGATGACGCGGCCTTTACCGTAATCGTAATCAGCCAGCACCGCGCCTTTTTTATCGCCTAGATGTACGACGGGCGACAGCAACACGAACAAGCTGTCGGCCTTTTGGGTGGTCATGTTCCCTTCGTTTTCCTGAGTAGGTTCCGGCTTGGGCGTGGCGGTCGCCGCAGCCGTGGCCGAAGGTTGAGGCGTCACATCGGTCGTAGGCGTTTCGCTCTTGTCGTCAGAGAGCGGAATGTGCGAAGCCAAATCGGAAAGCGCCAACCCGCGTAAGCCGTGGGTGATGCGCGTAGCTTGCGTGATGAGTTCATCGCTTTTGGCGTTGACGAGTTGTTCGGCGGTGGCTTTAGGGTCGGGCACTTTGCCCGAAGTGTCGGCATACACCGCGTAATCGAGTTGTTCCTGCGGCAGGCGGCTGATGACGAAGACGTGGCCGCCCTCCTGAATCCAGTCTTGCAAGGCCTCAGCGTCATCGTCCGATAAGCCGCCGGCAAAAGGGCCGATCATCACCAGCACGCCGTTGGGCGCTTGGCTTTTCAATGCGCGGAAACGTTCGCGCCAACGGCTCACGCGATGGCCGCTTTCTTCCAGCAACTGATAAAACGCCCGTGTACCCGTCGGCCCCGCATTAAAACTCGAACGGCGCGGTTCGGCTTCGCTTTCGGCTTCCTGATAAAGTTCGACATTGCCCGCCAGACTCAAGGCGATGAGTACGAGCAGTGCGATGCCGAAAGTAGCGATGGTTCCGAGATAGCGACGCATAAAAGTGAAAAGTGAAAAGTGAAAAGTGAAGGGCGCTTAAGTCACACGTTCACTTTTCACTTTTCACTAATTCGGAGTAGCCGTTGAGAAAGCCTTCAAAGTCGAATTGCGAAGTCTGCGTTTGGCCGTACCACACTTGCTCGAAACGCAGGGTGAGCGCGGCGAAAGGCGGATATAAAACCGATTCGTGACGC
>JABFSD010001218.1 GCA_013140935.1 Acidobacteriota bacterium | reverse complement strand
CCGCAGCACAGCGCAGAGATGATAATTTTTCGTTTCATTGAATGCTCCTTAGCGCTTTCTCCCACGAAGCCACACGAAGAAGACACGAAGATAGTTTTAACTGTTCGCGTTTCTTTGATACGGCTCGCTGATAAAGCACCTATTTCTTGATGAACTCGCTTACAAACCGATGTAAAAGAATCCGACAACTTCACACCCTTCGTGTCTTCTTCGTGTAGCTTCGTGGGAGGAAGTCTTGCCCTGTAAGACTATCGCCATCAGGCATTGATCTTGAAAAGTTTGTGTCCGTTATCCCACGTCAGTTTGCGCAACACGGCGGGCTTGGTGTGACGCTTGAGAATCGTGAGAGTTTCGCGCGCGACGCACTTACCGTTCATGCGCGCTGCGGGCGGATTGTTACTTTGGCTCGTACCCGCGCCGTGCCCGTCAGAGCAAGAACAGTCGCTGCCAAAGATGAGTTTGTTTTGATGGCGCGCGAGAAAGTCCGCCGTGAATTCGGCATCGCGCGACAAGGCGTTGTTGCCTGAATTCGCCGACAGATCGCCGAACAGATTGGGATAATCCGCGAGCAATTTATCCGTCACACCGCCGCGTTTAATCGGCCCGGCCGGATAGCTTTCCTTTTCGGCGTAATCGGCGCTCACGTTCGCCCAAAACGCATCGGCGTGGCCGATGAATTTGGTTTTGGGATATTTCTTGAGCATCGCCGCAAAGCGCTTGAAACCGGTCGCCCACACGCCTTCACCCTCGAAGTGCGGCACTTCCTGAAAATGCACCAGAATCGGCACGTTCAGTTCGGCGGCGAGTGAATACATTCTTTGCAACTCGGGACCGTCGGCTTCGACGTGAAACTTGAGTTCGCCGAAACCCTGCGCGCCGTCTTTGACCGCTTTGGTCAACACCTCAACGGCATCGGGTTTGGTGATGTCTGCGCTCGCCGACCAGATGAAGCGGTTGGGATATTTCGCCTGAATCGCTTTGACTTGCTCGACCGCTGTGCCGCGCGTGAGCAGCACGGCTTTGGTTACGCCGCAACCTTCCATGTGCGTGATGTTGGCGTCCAGGCCCTGACGTAAATGTGAATGAATATCGAGTACGGGGCCGCCCCATTCTGACGACGTGGGACTTTGTGCTGATAACGTCACGCTGGCGGTTGCCCATGCGGTGACTGTCAAAAACGCTCTTCGATTCATCATAAAAGTTTTGCTCCTTTGATCTTATTGGCGATTGTCAGGCAGCTGGCAAACGAAATTCGCCGCCTCATCAATGCTGCCGCTGCCTTTATATTTTGCTACTTGCGGATAAGGACACAGCGGACGCGTGCGGTCTACCTGCCCGTTCGTCGAATGCGAAGCGACGATCTGTTGCGGCGCTTGTTTTTGTTCGACCCAGTTTTCCAGCGCAGTCAAAGCATCGAGCGTATTGGGGCCGGTGCCGCCGCCGCAATGTCCCATGCCGGGTGCCATAAACAGCCGCGCGAAATCCTGAACCTCGTTACCCATGACTGCCTGAACGCTCTCGTAGTAACTGATGCTGTTACGCGGCGAAATGTTTTGATCGAGCCAGCCGTGATACATCACGAGCTTGCCGCCCAGTCGTTGAAAGGCCGTCAAATCAGGGTCAATCGAATTCAGCATGTTGCCCAAACGATTCGAGGCTTCGACGAGCAACACAAAATTTTTCGGGTCAGACATATCGAAGGTCTTCCAATCCCACGCCGGATTATTGAAAGCCATGTATTTGAAATAGCCGATGGGCACGACAAACGGATTTTGAATATGACCGGGCCAGCCTTCTTCGCTGCTCGGTTCATAGCCCCACCAAAACAGCTTGCCCGTCACAGGGTCTTTCAGCCCTTCATAAACTTTGCGCACCGAATCAACTTGTCCCGCCGTAAGGCAATCGGCGGCGTCTGCGCCTTTGCATTGCAACACCGCCGGATCGAACGCACAGCGGCGCGTGTCTTCGATCAAGCCGTCTTTCAAACCATCCTGCGCATCGCACGCCGCCAGCGCCGCCCGTGCAATCATTGGCAGCTTTTCGTTCGGCACTAAATTCTCAGGCGCGCGATGCGTCGCGTAAGCCGCATACAATTCGCCCGGCCACATTTGCGTAGGGTGATTGGCCGGAGCGCCCGCGACGATGCCGTCGTAATCAGCCGGATAACGTTGCGCTTCAGACAGCGCCTGTCCGCCGCCGCCCGAACAGCCCGTAAAATAAGAGTAACGCGGGGCCTGGCTGTAATAAGCGCGAATCACGCTCTTGGCATTCCGCGCCGTCAGGTGAATCGCGCGCGCAGCGAAATCAACAATCAGTTCGGGATGATTCAGCGGCCACGCTTCGTTGCCGGGTTTGTTGGTATGCCCGGTGTCGGTGCTGGCCGTCGCGTAACCGCGCGCCAACGCCTGAATCATTGCGCCGTAACTGAGATTGCCAGCGAGTCCGCCATTGCCTACGCCGTTGTATTTGCCGTTCCACTTTTTCTCACCTGTCGCAGAAGGCAGCCAGACTTCAAAATTGATCGCGGGTTCGGTGACGCCGATGACGCGACAAAATGCTGGCAAGGCTTTGGCCGCCACCGCTGCGCCACCGCCACCGCCGGGGCCGCCTGCGGGCGGTGTGAATTCCCCCGCCGCTACGATTTGCGCTGAAGTGATTTTGGTTTGCGGCAGCGTCAATTTGGTGAGGGCTTCGCATTGCGCGAACGCCGTCCGCGTAAAGGCCATCATGATAAATGCAGCGGTGAGAAAACCGCGCGTCAGGTGGTTCATCAAGTCTCCTATGAGTGGTCGTGAATGAGTCGTGTGAGGAAATTAGTGTGCGCATAAATCACGCCGTCAAATAGTACCCGTGCCGTACGCAACATGCCGCCGTGCCTTATCACAGGCACGGGGGGGCTGCGGTCGGCGTCGAGATAGATTTCAAATTCGCCGGTCGGATGCTCTATCGAAAGCAACTGCTCATCGCCGTCGCCGACGGTAGCGATGCCTTTGGCGACTGAGCCCGGCAGGATGCAAACCGTAGCAATCG
>JABFSD010000540.1 GCA_013140935.1 Acidobacteriota bacterium | reverse complement strand
GTGGTGCGGCGATAAAGCGGTTGAAACAGTTCGCCGAAACTGGGGCGGCGCAACGTACCGGATTGTTTCTTTTGTTCCCACACGGGCGATTCGGGCAGGAAAGGACGAATGATAATGAGCGGCAGCGCGGGCAGAATTCCTGAAATCAGCAGGTAACGCCAGTTGTCGTGGCCGCCGTGAATGGCGGGTAATGACGTGGCGATCTTCGCAATCAGCAAGGCCATCAGGCTGACCATGAATCCGCCCAATGAAGAAAATGCCTGCGTCCAGCCGATGACTTTTTCGCGCCGCGTGGGTTCGGTGAAAAGCTCGGCGAGCCAGGCGACGGCGGCAACAAACTCTACGCACACACCGATGAAAGTGGTCGTGCGGAAAAACAGCAACATCGGCAACGATGTCGCCAGCCCTGCGGCTAACGCCGAAAAGGCGTAAAGCAAAATGCTCCAGGTGAGAATGCGCCGCCGTCCCAAGCGGTCTGTCAAATATCCGCCGAGCAAGCCGAAGATGCCGCCGCATACTGCTGGCACAAAGATCAACAAGTCACGCCAGCGCGTGTAACCCGGCGAGCCGAATTGCAAGCCCCCCAATTGTTCGAGCGCCGGACGCACGATTAAGGGCAACATCAGCAATTCGTAAGTGTCGAAGGCAAATCCGATAGCGGCAATGATGCAGATGAGCCATTGCACACGGGTCAAGCGCGGGGCAGCCGTAGTCATCGTGAACGTCCTTTTGGGTTAGGGTACTGCTTCGAGTAAAAAAACTGGAGTTAAAAAACAATCGGCTTGCGCATCTGAATGGCGCAAGTAATCAGTCCTTTAAGTTGCCGCTCGAAATTGCGCAAGAGGCTTTCTTCTTCTGAGTCGTCACTGTGCAACACCGCTAAGCGAATGGTTTCAGCGAGTAAATCTTTCAACTCCGTCACCGGCAGAAAATCACCGGCATGATTCGCATCATAAACCACCTTGCCCAGCAACAGCGGGAAATCATCGGCAGTGCGTTCCAATTCTTCCTGTAAAAAAGCGATTACACCAGCACTGCCGATTACGTGTTGCAACGCGACGCCGCCGGGATGACGACAAGCGTATTTTTCCAGCCACTCTTCAAACTCATATAAATGATAGAGGTCGGTGCAAGCCAGCCCGCCATCCTCCGCTAAATATAACTGATCGGGACGCGGGGGCGGAATCAACAGCTTCCCGGTTTCATAACAATTACAGTGAACACGCGCTTCCAATGCCATAACTGCTCAGACGTTTGCTCTCATCGGGAGCAACCTTTCACCAAAATTTTAATGATTAATCCCGCTACGAACGCGCCCCTGGCGGCAACCCGATAGCGACCATGTGAATCAGAGGGCGGCATTCCCCATTCATCGCTTTCATAAAACACGAGTTGTCAGATGATTCTTGAGAATCTGCGGCGGTGGTGTATACGTCAGTTCGGGGCATTTGCCGCATATCGTAAGGAATGCTCAATGCGGCGCGCAGTATCCAACGGCAAAAGCGAATTGCCAAGACTTAATAGCAATTTCCTTTTTCCGCTGTCCCAGACAAGCGGTCACTGTGACCTGAAGATTAATCTGATTGACGGAGTTACGTTGTCTGTTTAGGCTGCCCTCATCAGCGTACTCCCCTAGTAAAATCGTTCTATTTGTTAAAGCGAATTTGACACAGAGGCTTGCCCGCCATTCCCCCTGCGAAGATGGCCCTCATAGAAGCTTTCCGGGAACTGCGTATGCGCGCAATCCCCTCACGTGCGGTGTGTAACGCTACGCCCCGTACAACGGCAGAGTGCCGACAGGATGGTTGACGACCTAACCGTAGCCGCCTGAATGATTTGCCCCGTAATCTGTGCCTCTCATACGACCGCTCCTGGATGGAATCAGGGAAAAGGTCAGCACGTTTGAACTTAGGAGAATTTGCAATGCGAACTACGCTCACCGTCAAGGTATTTCTTTTACTCACTGCACTGACCGTCTTATGGCAACCCGCCTCTGTGTGGTATGCCACGAATGCTCGTATGGAAGATCCCGCGAGCCTGACGCTGACTTCAGCGACCCTGACCAGCACCGGAATGCTCGTCACCGGAAGTCTGCGTAACACCGACGCCAACCGGTCATTCACGATTAAGTTTCGCGCCTCCAATGATTGTGACCCAGAGGACGACGCTGATGATCCGAACTTTGTCTTTGCTACTGGCACGATTGCAACCAATAGCGTTGGAACCGCTGTCTTCGAGTTATCCCTTCCCAGTCAAGTGGCTGCCGGTAGAAGAATCTATGCTTATACCTACGATTTCTTTGGCGACAGGATCTTTTCGCGTTGTGTCATCGTAGGGGGGGCGATAACGCCAACTCCGACTCCAGCGCCCAGAGCAACGCCGACTCCGACGGCAACTCCGACTCCAACTCCGACGGCAACGCCGACTCCAACTCCGACGGCAACGCCGACTCCAACTCCGACGGCAACGCCGACTCCAACTCCAACGCCGACGGCAACGCCGAGCCCAACTCCTGTTTTGTTGCCAGGAGCCACTCCCACGCCGGTTCCGTTAGCGGCTCCCGGAACTCCGTTCCCGGCGGATTCCGCCGTAAGCGATCAGAAACTGGGTTCGATTCTGGTCTTCCCAATTTATTCATCGAGCGCCACGGGCGATGCCAATCACAACACCCGCATCAGCATCACGAATGCCAATGCGCGTGACGCCGCTTACATCCATTTGTTTTTTATTGACGGTTCGAGTTGCAATGTCGCCGACTCGTTTATGTGCCTGACCAAAAATCAAACGGCGAGCATTCTTGCGGGTGACGTAGACCCCGGCACGACCGGCTACGTCATCGCCATTGCCACCGACGCCAACGGATGCCCGGCGGCCTTCAACGCGCTGATGGGCGATATACTTGTAAAGTTACCCAGCGGCCACGTAGCCAATTTGTCAGCAGAATCTTTCGCGGCGCTCGTCGAAAATCCGGCGGATTGCGACGGTTCTGAAAGCACCGCGCTAATCCGGTTAGACGGCGTCGCCTATAAC
>JABFSD010000034.1 GCA_013140935.1 Acidobacteriota bacterium | reverse complement strand
ATGGCACAGCGCCCGTAACCCATTGCGTCCAACCTCCCGCACCGGTTTCGCTGCCGGGCAAAAAGCCGTGCATCAATAACTTCCCTTTCGCATCACGCGGCCCGCCGTAAATCTTTTTCAAAGCCGCCAATTGCTTTTCAGTTAAACAATCGTCGGTTTCTGCGCCTTTGCATAACAGCACCGCCGGATCGAAATTGCATTTCGTCGGGTCGTCCAGCACGCCGTCTTTCACGCCGTCGCGTTCGTCGCACGCGGCGGCCGAAGCGGATTCGATAGCTTTGAGTTTTTTCGCTGGAATGTATGCGCCTTCGGTGCCTTGTGTGTGCAACATATTCCACGCGAAACCTTTCAGCGTGCCGCTCATATTGTTCGCGGGCGCTCCGGCGATGATGCCGTCGTAATCTTCAGGATAACGTTGCGCTTCCATCAGCGCCTGCCGTCCGCCGTTGGAGCAACTGGCGAAAAACGAACGCTTCGGCGCGTTGCCGTAAAAAGCCGCGATGACCAGTTTGGCTTTCACCGTCATCTCGTGAACCGCGCGATGACCGTAATCAATCAGCTTCTCTAAATGCCCAAGCGCGAATTCTGCGTTGCCGCCCGTATGCCCCGTGTCGGTCGAAGCCGACGCGTAACCGCGCGACACGGCTCCAGCGAGTTCACGATACGAAATCGAACCCGCATATCCGCCATTGCCTACGCCGTGAAACTTGTTGTTCCAGTTGGCGACGGGCAACCAGACTTCAAACTTGATGTCGGAATCGCTGGTCGGCTTGATCACACCAGCGACGCGACAAAACGCGGGCAAATCTTTGAAAGGCGCAGCGGTTGAATATCCGCCAGCGGCGACAGTCTTTGCCATCGTGATCGTCGTGTCGGGCAACTTGAGCGCGGCGAGGTCTTCGCACGAAGCGGCGAAAGCGTTATTCGTCAATAACGCTAAACCTAAAATCAGGAATACGGATTGAAGTTTCATTGGCTCGAATTTCTCCTCTGTGTGGTTTAACCAACTCTTTGCCAGACTCAGCGGGAGTGATAGTCTGACGCCGTCTTCACGTTCACTCAATCTTTAGCAAAGAGGTTTGTTTATGTCTAAAGCCTATCAAGTCGTCACCGAACAAGGACTCGTGATTCCTCCGGCGTTGTGCGCTTCGGCGCAACTCGGCGACGAAGTGTTGCTGGAAATCGAACCGGGCCGCATTGCGATTCGCCCTGCGCGCCTTAATCCTTACGAAGCGCAACGCCGCGCCTTGTTTTACGTCTTAACTCATTTAGGCGACGCGTTACGCATCAGCGCTCCAAGCCTTGAATTGATTAACGCGACAGAGCAATGGCACTTCAACGTTTCGCGCAAAGCCACCGGAGAACATCGTGGCTTATTAGCGTTGAACGCCGAAACTGGCGAGGTCATCTCATGGATGCCTTCTGCTGACGCCATCAACTAACCGTTAAGAAACTCCGGCGTGAAACTCAAGCCCTTTCAACAAGAGCAACCGCATACTTGCGCAGTCGCTTGCCTGCGAACCGTAGCCCATTATTTCGGCCTCGAACGCGATGAAGCAATGCTGGAATCGCTTTGCGACACGAGGCTTGATGGCACAACGCCAGAGGACGTGGCTTACGCAGCACACCAACTCGGTTTTTCCGTTACGGTCAGTTACGACAAACCAGATGTACTCGCGCAGTCGTTGCAGCATTCCTTGCCAGTCATCGTTTTTCTGAGCATGCCAACCACTGAAGTCCACGCTGTCACAGTTACGGCACTGGATGAGCAAGAGGTCACCTATCTTGATCCTACCGATGCTCTCGAACATCGCCTGTCACGTCAGACCTTCTTGACCTATTGGGAGTACGTCTATCACGTTGCCATTGTCATCACGCCTTCACATTGATGAGCCAACACTATCGAATCGCCAACGCATTCGGCGGCGACGCTACACCGCCAAGTTTGTTGAGCGGCGCAGACGTAAACAAAAACTCGTATCGTTTATCCGCCGCACAAGCCTCAGCCAAAGCGTCTAACTGAAACATCTCGCCAATCGGCATACCGAACAAACCGATGATTGTCTCGTGCATCATCGCACCTGCCGTACCGTCGGCATTAGGCGCGGGCGGATACGCCTCAAACGGCGGATTGTCGCAGGCAATCGCGGCGAAATGGTTGTCCCAGAGAAAGCGCAATGACGCTTCGCCTTGTTCTAGTCCGGCGGATTGCAACGCACCGGGTTGCGCGAGTTGGGTGCGTTGCTCTGTGTTCAGGCTGAGATACCAACCGACCCAGCCGGTTCGCACAATCAAGGTGTCGCCGATTTGAAACTTTACGCCTTGCCAATCGGCGCAAGCCTGCAACTGTTCCGCCGTAAAGCCGAAACGTTCGCCTGGCGAATAGATGATACCTGCGTGTTCGGCATAACGTTTGAAATCAAGCAACACGCCGCGTCCGGCGATGCCGCGCCGCGCCCAGTGTTCGATGCCGTTGCGCGTACCCGGCTGGCCCGTCACGTCAGCTTCCTGCACGCCGTTGTAAAAGCCATGCACGGGATGGCCGTAATGCGTCAGCCCGTCCCATTGCGAAGACGATTGCGTGTTGAAATCGTTATAAACATCGTCGTGTACGTTATGCCGCCGCCGATGAATCGTGTGTTGCAACGCAGCGCGTTTGAACAGCGGCGGATCAGGCAATTCCAAATCCCAGTTCAACGCGAAGACTTCGCCGTTTGTTACCAGTTGTGCGGCGGCGGCTACGCGCTCAGGCGTAAGCAAGTTGATCGTACCGATTTGATCGTCGTCACCGAATACGCCCCACGCCGAATGCGGCGGAGCGCTGGGCTTGATCGGCAGTTCGTCAAACGAAGGCAATTGTGTGTTCAAGATTTTTCCCTCAATCGCAGAATGTGTAATGATGGCGGCGGAGGTTATCACACATGGCACAAGCCGTCTCAGAACAACGCGCAACTACGATTCAAATTTTCAGTCCGGCGACCAACGCCAAAGTCGGCGGGTGAATGAATCGGGACTTCGCCGACTTTGGCGT
>JABFSD010000482.1 GCA_013140935.1 Acidobacteriota bacterium | reverse complement strand
GCGCGACGCGTTTACGACGCACTGACGGCGCGCAATCAAACTCCCGCGAACGAAACCCCCGAACGCCGCCGCCGTCGCATTGACTTGGCCGACGCGCAATATCCGAAGGCTGCCGCTGCGTTAAGCCAGATGTTATTGAGTGCGGTGGCTGCTGAACTTGAGGGCAAACGCTTGCTCATCGTCAGCGACGGCGTGCTGCAATACATACCGTTTGCGGCGCTGCCTGAATCCAAAGCTCCGTTGATTGTGAATCACGAAATCATAAGCCTGCCTTCCGCCTCCGTCTTGGCGGTGTTGCGGCAGGAAGCCGCCGGGCGCAAGCCTGCCGCGAAGACATTGGCGGTGTTGGCTGACCCGGTCTTTCAACGCAATGATGTGCGTGTCAGTCCGGCAAACGCTACGCGCTCAGGGGAAACAGAATTCGTTCGCTTGCGTTTCAGTCGCGCCGAAGCTGACGAAATTGCGGCGCTCGCTCCGCCCTCCCAAACCTTGAAGGCGCTCGATTTCGCCGCCAACCGCGAGACGGCGACGAGCGCAGAACTCGCTGACTATCGCATCGTACATTTCGCCACTCACGCCGTCATCAATCACCAACATCCTGAACTCTCAGGCATCGTCTTGTCGCAAGTGAACGAACAGGGCCAGCCGCGCAATGGATTCTTGCGGCTGCACGAAATTTACAACCTGCGGCTGGCGGCAGAGTTGGTCGTACTCAGCGCGTGCGAAACTGCGCTGGGTAAAGAAGTCAAAGGCGAAGGCTTGATCGGTCTGACGCGCGGTTTTATGTACGCCGGTGCGCCGCGTGTGGCGGCGAGTTTGTGGCGCACCGATGACCGTGCGGCGGCGGAGTTGATGAAACGCTTTTATCAACGAATGCTCGGCGAAAAGCTGACGGCGGCGGCGGCCTTACGCGCGGCGCAGGTTTCGCTGCTGCGCGAATCACGTTGGCAGACACCTTATTTCTGGGCGGCCTTCACACTTCAGGGGGAATGGAAGTGACGCAACCGCAATTCCCTGCACGCCGATGGGCATTGACGCAAGATGCCTTTGACATGCTGCTGGCTGCGTTCGACGCCGACCGCGAAAGCGCAGGGAAAAAGTATCTCGAATTGCGCAGCCATCTCGTCCGCCTGTTTGAATGGCGCGGCTGTCCCTTGCCCGAAGACCACGCCGACGAAACCGTCAACCGCGTCGCGCGCAAACTCAGCGAAGGCGAAATGATTCGGGAACCGGCGCAATACGCCGTCGGCGTGGCTCGCATGCTGCTGCTCGAAATTCGCAAAGAACAGATGAAGCAACAAAGCGCATTCGGGGAATTGGCAAAAGCTGAAGTCGCCACCTATGAGTTTGAAGAATTAGACCCGCGCGTCGCCTGTCTCGAACGCTGTTTGAAAACCCTTTCGCCGGAAAACCGTGAACTGATTCTGCATTACTATCAAGGCGAAAAGGGCGAGAAGATCGAGAACCGCAAACGACTGACTGACCGCTTTAAGATTCCGGTCAATACGTTGCGGATGCGGGCGCTACGTTTGCGAGAGACGCTGTTGGAATGTGTCGAAAACTGCGTGCGCAAAAAAAGCGTGTGATGAATTTTCGATTCCGGTCAGTAAGCGATGAAAGCCCACGTCCCTAAAGAAAACCGACAATGAATAGTGAAGTATTACAAGACGACTTAATCGTGCGTTACCTGCTGGGTGACTTGCCCGAAACAGAGCAGGCGCGGCTGGAAGACCGTGCCTTTGCCGACCGCGCGACACAGCAAAGCATCGAAGACGCCGAAAACGATTTGATTGACGATTACGTGTGCGCGGCACTTTCAGCGAAAGAGCGGCTGCAATTCGAGAGCCGCTTTCTCGCTTCCGCCGAACGACAACGCAAAGTGGAATTCGCGCGGGCGTTGGCGCAAGTCGTCCCTGCGCCGACGACGAAAAAAACCGCGCAGCCAATTCACTGGTGGGAATCGTTGCGCGCTTTCTTCAGCGGACTGACGCCGGCGTATCAAGTCGGACTGATCGGACTGGCGACGGCGGCCTTGCTGTTGGCATTAGGCGTGCCGTGGCTGATTGCTCAAAGCATGGGCTTGCGCACGCAAGTCGCACAGCTTCAGGCGCAGCAACAGTCTGCTGAAGCGGCACAGCGGCAACAGCTTGCCGAACAACAACGACGCAACGAAGAACTCACCCAACAGTTGCAAAGCGAACGCAGCCAACTCGCGCAATTGCAGGAAGAGCTTGCACAGGTCGTTCGTCCAGTGATCGCTGCGCTGGTTTTGCTGCCGGGGATTGCGCGCGGCGCGACGCGGCAGCCGCAATTGCTGATTCTGCCAGACGCGCAACAGGCGCGGCTGCAAATCGGATTGGAACGCGGTGATGAGTATCCGCGCTATCGCATTGAGCTTCGCACCGCAGCGGGTCGCGCGATTTTGCGACGAGAGAATCTGACGGCGCGCAACGGGAAAGTCGTTTTGCTATTGCCTGCCGCCGCGCTCAACGCCGGTGATTATGACCTGGCGCTCAAGGGCGTACATGGGAATGAAGTGCTTGACCTCGGTTACTATTATTTCAAGGTCAGCCGTCCTTAAGTCGCCTGAACCGGCGCTTGACACACCATGACCTCATACGCACAATGCGCCTTCATTTTTTAACCGTTCTTTCGATTTTCCTTCGAGTAGAGGCGCGGCTTGCAAGAGTAACGCATCCGAGAACGCGAGAGTTCAATGACGATGTGTGAAAGGGTAAAGCCGCCGAAGCCGTCGTGAAGTTTCGCCATCACGCGGTTGGTTGTCAGGGCTAAATCCCTGAGACTGTCATCGTCAACTTCTCATTAACATCAACGATGGCGCGCTCTCGGCAATCCGGTTTTCATCGTCGTCTTCATACGGCTTTATGCGAAAGGGTTAGCCAGCGTGCACCGTTGGCTAACCCTTTTTCGTTTTTATGATCGTCATGAAATTCGGCGGCACTTCGGTGGAAGACGCCGCCGCCATGCGCCGCCTCGTCGGCATCGTCAAACCATTTCTTAATCGCCAGCCGC
>JABFSD010000624.1 GCA_013140935.1 Acidobacteriota bacterium | reverse complement strand
GATAATACGCCGCATCCAGCAACAACCCCGTCACCATCACCCACGCCAGCCCTTGCGCTCCGACCAACCAAGCCAGCACCAACACCGCAAAGCGCACCGCCATCAGCAACATCTTCGGGCGTAAAAACAACAGCCAGAATAAAAACCAAGCCCCCGCGCCTCCGCGTAACAACGCTTGCCCAATGGCTTCAGGGTAATCGCGCAAGACTTGCAATTGCCCTTGCAACCAGCGAGCGCGTTGCCGTGAAGCGCCCGCCGTCTGTTGCGGTTTCGGGTCAAGGATGCGGGCTTGCGGGGAAAATAAAACGTACGTTTGACGCGCTGCGAGCAAGCAATCGAGTTCTAAATCTTCGGCCAGTGTATGCAAACGCGGGGCGAGTTGTGCGAGTAAGGCGGCTTGAAAAACCATGCCGGTGCCGCGTAACGGAACCGACCAATGCCGCCTCAGACGCGCCTCATCGTCTATGCGTTGCATCAGCACTTCAGACCATCCGGCCAATCGGCCTGCGCGATTCACGGCCTGCGGAGCAACGAAACCTTGCACTACCTGCGCGCCGCTCATCATCGCTTCTCGCAAAGTCGCTAAACTACCCGGCTCTAACCGGCTGTCTGCATCCAGAACGATCAGACTGTCTTCGTCGCGCCACACCGAACGATATTGCTCCAACCACCACGCGAGCACTGCGCCTTTGCCCAAGCGACCCGATTCGCGCACCGCTACAACAGTAGCGCCTGCCGCAGCAGCTTCCGCTGCCGTGGTGTCCGTACAACGATCGGCGATTACCCAAATATCAGCAGGCCATTCGTCCAGATATTCGTGCAAAGATCGAATCGTCGGCCCAATCGTACCGGCTTCGTTGTGCGCCGCAATCAGAATGAACGCTCGCGGTGCCGAAACCACGAAAGGCAAAGCGTGCAACGGCGCGCTTAGGGCGCGAATGCACAACAGCACAAAGCGCAGCACGCTATCCCAAATCAGGACTATGCCTAACCAGGCCAACCAAAACATAAACCGTCGCTCAGAAAGGCCGACACCTGCCGTCAACGAATGGCCGTTGAAGTGTAATGATTCGCCGTGGGGGTCACTTCAGCGCGACGTCAATGTCGCCTTTCGTAAACAGTAATCGTGAAATAAAAGAGTCGTTTAGGGTGAAATCTATTTGTCTTTCAGTTCTGTAACCACCCGATGCGCATTGTCTTTACGGCATTCAGGGTGAAGGGGTTCAGAACGCGAGGGGCCTTCGCATTGAAACGGCACGCAGTCTACTCAAGCGGCTTATGATGGTCAACACTGCGCAGACTGCCGTGCGTGTGTTTTGCCACAAAGCGTAAACAGATAGTGCCGCTCGCGCTTAACGGGCAAGCAAAGTGGCAAAAAGGTGAAAGGATCAGGTGAGATGAGCGAACAAATTATTTTAGGCATTCCGGGTACGTGGAAAGATGCGAGCGAAGTCGCACAAGCCATCGTGCAAGAAAGTCAGGATTTATTCTTTGCAGGCTTTACGTTAATGGACGCCACGACGCAGGAAGTTTCTTTCGTCGAATGGCACGATCACGATCCACGCCTGGTGGACGTATTTGAAAAACTCGGTCAACCGTGGATCAACGATTACGACCTTTCACAAATTTCCCGTCATCGCAGCACGCTCTGGGTGCTGAGTTCCGACGTTTCGATTCGCCACGCCCGACAAATGATGAAACTCGGCCAAACGCTGTTGCAGGCCGGCGGACTCGGCGTAAAAGTCGAAAGCTCCGGCGTCGCTCACAGTGCGCAACGCTGGCAATCGCTGGCGCGCGGAGCCGACGCGACTTCGCCGCTGTATTGCGCCTTCGTCAATTTGCTGGAAGGCTCTGATTACGCCTATTCGTGCGGCATGCACAATTTCGGCTTGCCGGATGTTTCCCTCGCCCCTTTCACCGATAAGGAAGCGGAAGCCGCACTGATGCACCAGTTCAATCAATACCAAATCGAAAGCCTGTCCGAATTTCAGGACGGCGACCTTTTCAGCCTCTCCGCCGATGCGCCACCCTTTCGACTGCATTTCGAAGCCTGTGACCATTTTGCGCCGCCCCACCCGCTTTTTAACCCCTTCGGACGCTGGCATCTCACGGCGCAATAAGCCAATGCCGATGCCCTGTATTCTGCATTCACTTTTTTTTCGAGACGGAAAGATTTTTTGGTAACGTCTTGAGAAAAACCGCACTGCAAGTTGGCGTATCGTAAATCCCCAGCGTCAATCACTCGAAAAATTACATCGGATCGAGACAATTCGGCTGGCCGCGCCGCACTATTTGCCCGAATATTTTCGCCAATGATGCCGCCGCTGCTCATGCGTCCTCTTTATTAGCGCATCCTCTGTCGAGTCCTGATGTTTCTGTTACCACCGTGAGTGCGTAAAAGCATCCTCTGTACGGGTTCCCATACTTCCACTTTACCGAAATTTATAGGTCAGCAAGCTGACACGAGCCGGTTGTGTGTCGCCGTTTGCCCCGCGTGCTCGTCGGGGCTGCGTCGAAAACCAGCCTGAAAACTGCCGATGACGGAAATCGCAACCACCACCAATCACCGAGCTGCGCGGGCGTTATCAGGTGCAGGCAATTGCCTGTGTCTGATTCTGTTTTTCTGGCTTGCCGCGCTGCCTGGGTCGGCACAGACGGGAAGCTCCGCGCTGACCGGGGAAAAAGGTCACACGATTATTCAACCGCCGTCGCGCCCGCTAGCGAAGGTGGCAACCGCCTCAGAGGCTCCGGCTCCCGCGAAAATGAATTTGGCCGCTCTGCTTCAAACGGCTTCCGCGTTTCCCGCATTTTCGATTCAGCAGCCCGCTGGTTTCGGGAAAACGGCAACCGAATCGAAACGCGCTTACCCTTTTCTCGCTTTCACCTTGAAAGCACCGGGGTTCACGATTCAACAACCCGCCGATTTAGCTACGCAATCAAAGAATGCCACGCCGCCCGCGCAACAAACTGGCGCGGCTGAATCGTCAGAGCGCGTGCAGCAATTGCTCAACGACGGCTACCAGGCGCTTAATC
>JABFSD010000629.1 GCA_013140935.1 Acidobacteriota bacterium | reverse complement strand
GAGCCTTACTTTCTCGAACGGCTCGAAGCCGAAATGCCGCTGCGTTATCAAAAGATCGTCAATCGCATCAAGGAAGTGAAAGGCGGCGTGTTGAACCGTTCGCAGTTCGGTGTGCGCATGCGCGGCGAAGGCGAGTATTGGAAGATGATCGTCAAATCGTTTGAGGTTCATTCGCGGCGGCTGGGGTATGACAACCAACGCTATCGCACGCGCTTTCGCCGCGATTCATTTCGGCGTCCGACGGCGCAAGGCAGCTTGTTCGATTGATCCAGCACGCTCATCGCCGGTTCTCAAAAGCTTTGCGAATTTTGACGATGCGCTCTAACTCATCGGTGATTTCTAACACCTTCCGTTCCAAATCCGGCTCCGGTTTGGCTTCGCGTAACCAGCGCTGCACTTCGCTCAAGGCTTGCGGCGAATGCTGTCCGCCGATGAAGGCATTCAACCAAGCCAGCACGAAAAAGATTTTGCGGTCACGCTTTTGTTGCGGCAGCGCCGCGAGAGCCTTGCTGAGATAAGGCTGCGTCAATTCGCTTTGGCCGAAGCTGTTGAAATTCGACAGGCTGCCTTCGATCCAGTCTTCAGCGACGCTCTTGTTCGTCAGGTAATCATTGAAGTAACGCGCTTTGGTCACAGCCTCAGCGCGCGCGGCGGCGGTAATCCACGCCTGCTTGCGTCCGTCATCCGTCGTGTCGCGTTTGATTTCAGCGGCGAGCAGCGTTTCAGCTTCGGCGTCTTTTTGCGCGAGCAACACGGCAATGATGCGCCAACGGTCGAGCGGCTTGATCTCCAAACCCGCGATAGTGCGTTTTCCAGCGAGCAAGTCTTTCAACACCTGACGCGCGGGTTCGCTCGCCGCCATCGCACGCAACGCGCGAAAGTAATGAATGCGCACGCCTAAACTTTCGGCTTCCGTCATTTGTTTGGCGCAAAGTTCTTCGGGGCGATAGGCCATCATCTCGCGCTGGCGCGGCGTGAGATAGCGCGTATAAGCGTGCGCGACTTGATTCAACAAACTGCCGATGAGCAATTCGTCCTGCTCTTGCGGCAAGGCTTCGAGCGCAGCGTTGAGAAAAGCGAAAGGTGTCAGTTGCGCGTTGCGCACGCCTTCCCACAACGCGCCCCACAACATCGCGCGCATCAGCGGATCGCGCGTCAGCGAAACTCTCTTTAATACGGCCAGCGTGCTGTGACCATCCAACAAAAAGCGTCCGTAACCGTAATCATCCGCGTTGGTAAAAACATAAGTCGGACACGGCTTTCCTTTCGCGGCTTTCACTTCATGCGTCGCCGTCACAAATTCCGCCGTCACGCGGTCTTCAAAGCCGTCGGCGTAAGCCAACAGCACCTGCGTCTTGATCGGCCACAACTGTTTGGCCCGTTGCGTATCGCTTTGTTTGAGCCGCAACGTTTCGATCAAACCTTTCGCATCGCAAGCCCACTCGACGGTGACTTCAGGCATGCCGCGTTGTTTGATCCATGCGTCGGCCCAGACGGTGAGTTTTTGCCCGGAGGCTTCTTCCATCGCGCGCACCAAGTCGCTCCACTCGGCGTTGGCATAAGCGTGGCGTTGCACGAAACCTTGCACGCCCGCCTGAAATTTCTCTTCGCCAACCACGAACGACAACGTATGCAACAGGCTCGGCGCTTTCTGATAAACAATCGCGCCGTAAGCCGACTTGGCATCTTTGAGATTCGGAATGTCCTGCCAAATCGGCGTCGTACCCCGCGTGCCATCAATGCCGTAAGCCAACGGCTTGTGCCCCAGATAAAACCGCTGCCATGCACTGCGCGCTTCAAGACCTTCGACTTTCAACGCGGCGATGGCGTGCGTCGCCATGTAATTCGCAAAGCCTTCTTTCAACCACAGATCGTCGAACCAGCGCATCGTCACCAAATCGCCGAACCACTGATGCGCCAGTTCGTGCAACACCAACGAAGCGCGTCCCAACTTGTCTGATTGCGCTGGCGTCGTACGAAACAGAATTGCGTCTTCGCGCAAAAACGTAGCCCCCGCGTGTTCCATCCCGCCGTAAGCAAAGCCCGGCAACAAGACTTGATCGTATTTCGAGAACGGAAAGCGATGACCGAAAAACTGTTCGAAATGTTTGACGCCATCGCGTGTGAGTTCGGCTACGGCGGGAATCTCTTGCGCGGCGCGCGTGCGTTGCGAAGGGCGAAAATAAAACTGCATCGGCAACGATTGATTACCCGTCACATCCAGCGTTTGAAACGGCCCGGCGGCGAAGGCGAAAAGATAAGTGCTGATCGGTTGCGTTTCGCCAAACTGAATCGTTTGCGCGTCTTGCTTCATTGACGGCGTATTGCTCACCGCCTTCCAACCATTCGGCACCGTTAGCGACAACTGAAAGCGCGCCTTCACATCGGGCTGATCGAAACACGGAAACGCCATACTCGCATCCATCGGTACGAACAGCGTGTAAACGAATTCGCTGCCGTCGTCTTTGTCCAGATAACGAATCAGCGGACGCCCCGCCGCGCTCGCGCCCGTCGTGAATTCGAGTTTGATTTCATTCGCGCCCGTTTTGAAATGACGCGCCGCGAGAATGATGTGTCCGTTCAGTTGTTGTGCATCGCTGACGGCTTGCGCGTTGATCGTGACGTTGCCGATGCGGCCTTCGCCGTCGAGATCGCGGAAGTCCAGCACAACGGGCTGCTGCACATCTTTCAACGTGAACGTGATACGCGCCGAACCTTTGATCGCTTCGGTTTTAGGCGCAAGCGTGAATTGCAAGCCGTAACGCACGTCCGCCAATTGCGCCGCGCGCAAGCGGGCGAGTTCGCGGCTGACGCCTGCTTGCGGTTGTACGAGTTCTTGCGCAAAAACCATCATAGGAAGAGAGAGAATCAGCAATCGAAACATAATGAGAACCCGGGCGCATGGAGTACACGCTTTAGCGTGAGGCGTCTTATAGCGATTTGCAGTTGCGTGCGACCCGCTTGTGAGCGGATTGTAACGCGAGTTACTAACCCGCGTTACACTCCGCAGGTCGCACGCACTCGCAAATCGCTATAA
>JABFSD010000718.1 GCA_013140935.1 Acidobacteriota bacterium | reverse complement strand
AGCGTGCTGTTCTTTGCCGATAACCAACTGCGCGCGGTGAAGTGGAAGGACTGGAAGTTTCACTACGTCTTTATGCGAGAGCCGCGCGTGCCTGAGCCCCCCCTGATGCGGCTTTTCAATTTGCGCTCTGACCCCAAAGAGGAATCCGACCTCAAAGACGCGAACCCGTGGGTGTTAAGCGCGATGGATAAACTCGCGGCGGATTTTGCGGCAACCACCGAACGCTATCCGCACGTCTCGCCGAACACGCCTGATCCTTATGTGCCGCCGCGACGAAATCCGTAATTTCCCAGCGAAGGCAATCCAAGTGCGAATGCGTTCGCCTGTGGCCTTGAACATAGGGGGCTTGTTCTACATTTATAAAGCTGAGCCAGCCTGCTGCTTGCGATAGAGTCCCGGAGTGATACTCATTTCCCGTTTGAACGCTTTGCTGAAAGCGGCTCCCGATTCATAGCCGACGCGTTCCGCAATTTCATCCAGGTTATGTTCGGCTTGTTGCAGTAAGTCACAGGCGCGATGAATGCGCCATTTTCGCAAATAGTCCAGCGGAGTGATTCCTGCTACCTGGCTGAAATGTACGGCGAAACTTGTGCGCGACATGCCAAGCTCTTCGGCTAACTCCGCCACTGTCCAGCGCCGCAGTGGTTGCTGATGGATGAGCGTGAGTGCTTGGCTGATCTGCGGGTCTACGAAAGCGCGCAACAGACGCGCCGGCCCTTTGCAGTTTTGTGATAGCTTGGTTACCTGCGCAATAAAAGCGCGCAGAATTTGCACGAACAATACATCCGTAAGCCGCGCCCTGATGATTTCCGAGCCAGGCGTTTCCGCCGCCGCTTCCTCCACCATCATTTGCAGTGTGTGTTTTAGTCCGGGGACGTGGTGACCATCTTCCGCGCTGATGCACAGGAGTTGAGGGAGGATGGGAGGATGCGCCGATGCCGCGCTTTTTCGGGGCTGGCTCAGGTTTCACGAACAAGGATGGGTACGCCGCCGCGTTGGGAAACTTCATGCCAGAAACGCCAGATGAAGCGCGGGGAAAAGTGCGCGAGTTGAAAGCGGCGGGCGTAGATGCAATCAAGTTGTTTTACGACGATAACGCCAGAGACGGCAAACCGCCGATGCCGGTGTTGAAGCCGGAGGTGATGCGCGCCATCATTGTTGAAGCCCACAGCCGGGATGAAGCCCACCGCCAGCGTTTGCAAGTGTATGTCCACGTGACCAATCTAAAACAGGCCAAGGAAGTGTTACGCGCAGGCGCAGACGGATTGGTTCACTCCATCATTTCCGAACCGATTGACGCTGAGTTTATCGGTTTGATGAAAAAGAACCGCGCCATTTACATCCCCACGCTTGCGCTCTTCAACGCTTTCGCCGACATCACGACGTGGGCGCAAAACCTGGAAGCGATGGATGAACGCGCTACGATTCCCAAGGCGGTTTAAGAACAATTCAAAAGTCCCGAAGGAGCCAAGGCCTACTACCGCATTTTCAGCAAATTCACACCGGAGCGAATGGAAATCATCAAAGACAATTTGCGCAAGGTTCACCACGCAGGAATTCTCGTCGTTGCCGGAACCGATACGGGCGTTCCAGGCGTGCTGCTCGGCGCGTCGAGCCAAACGGAACTGGTGCTATTGGCTGAAGCAGGGCTGAAAGTTGAGGAAGTGCTAAAAACAGCCACGATCAATGCGGCGAAAATGCTTAGGCGGGAAAAGGAACAAGGCACAATTGAAGCAGGAAAACTAGCAGACCTGGTCATTCTGGATGCCGATCCGCTCACCGATCTTAAGAATCTCCGTCGCCTTCATCGCATTATGAAAGCCGGTGTCTTATATGCTCCAGCGGAATTGCTTCAAGCTGTTAAATGACTTTTGATAACAGCAAGACTAATGCATTTCGTAACCTCACCAGTTGGCGACATCTACTTCAATTATGAAGCCTATATCTTATAAATCTCTGCTTCGTCATCGGCATCGTGCGAATGCGTTCGCCCGTAGCCGAGAACACTGCGTTCGCAATCGCAGGCAGAATCGGTGGCAGCGCGGGTTCGCCCAAGCCCGTAGGCGAGTTATTGGATTTGATCCAATGCACTTCGATGGGCGGCGTTTGCGACATTTTTACCAGAGGATGTTGGGTCATACTGCTTCGGCACGGCGCTGGCTAAAGTGCGAATTAATTTCTCTGGCGCAAACCAAATAGCAACGAACTGCCCTCTGTATGAATGACAGCGCCGCTAGCAGTTAAAACGCGAGCAGTCCCATCCCAATGCAGGACGCCACATGCAGGACGAACGACAGGCCGCCGAGCGTTATCTCGAGACGGGCACCGATGACTCATTTTGCGAATTGTTTGAGGCGCTTTATCCGCGCTTGCGGCGATATTTTGCCTTGCGTGGGCTGGAACTCGCCGCCGCCGAAGAACTGGCGCAGAACGTGATGCTGATCGTTTATCGCAAAGCAGCGACAGTGCGGCAGGCGGAATTATTTTTCGGTTGGCTCTATCGCATCGCGCGGCACGAGTTGTTTCATTATCGCCGCCAGAACAAACCGGCGGTCGAAACTGTCGAACTTGAAACGATGCGCGCTGAGCTGGAACAGCGGCTGCATACGGGGCAAGCCGCCGCGACGCCGGTGTGGGACTTGCTGGAACGGATGGAACAAGGGCAGCGCGATTTGCTTGTGCTGCGTTTTGTCGAAGAGTTGAGTTACGACGAACTCGCGCTCGTCTTTGAGATTCCTGTTGGGACGGCGAAATGGCGCGTACACAGCGCGCGGCAAAAACTCACGGCCTTGATCGAAGAAGAGCAACGACAAGGACGCTTCGGGCGAATTAAGCGATAGGGCTGAAGGTTCATCACCGGTTCTATCGTGTCTGCTTGGCAAAATTATGAAACACGGCATCACTGAACAAGAATGGCTTGATTACGGCGAAGGTACGCTAGACCTGACGGCGAGCGAGCGGCTCGAAATTCATATGACGGGTTGCGCCGAATGTTGGGATCGTTACCAGCAAAACATGGCGACCGAACAGTCTTTACG
>JABFSD010000477.1 GCA_013140935.1 Acidobacteriota bacterium | reverse complement strand
GTCCATAAATGCCGAGGTAGCGATCCCACAGGTCGTGCGGCGTAGGCGCAAACATCGAGTTTAACCTGCGGTACCGTAAAATTACTTTGCCTGAAGGTTCGATAATAAAAGAAGTCTGAAAATATAAACCGGGAAAATGCCCGTCGAGTTCATAGGCGTTGCCGCTTAAATATATTTTGGCTTCTTGTGCGAGTTTGCCGAGAGCTTCATATTCGGGGCCGTTCGGGTCGAGAGCCGCTTTGTCAGCCCATTGCGTGATGCCGTCGCCGGTGGGAAAACCGGTTAAAAAATATTCGGGAAAGACGGCGAGTTTTAATTCGCTGCCGATGAAAGCCTGTCCGGCAAGTAAATTAGCACGCAATCGTTCGATGGTTTTACGCATGACAGCGCGCGCTTCGGCTTTGTCGCGCAGCGCGCTGACCGCCTGACATTTCACTTGCATGCAGACGGCTTTGTAATAGGTCAATCTGGGTAATGGGGACTGATTCGACATAGCAATGTTGTTAGTCGTGACGGCATTTTTCTTACGTAATTCTCTGACAGCCGAAACAATTTTCTCTGTTAAAGAATTGAGAAGGGAAAATGGAAAATGCCGGAATTGAATTTCTAACTAAAACCTGATGCTTCAGATTCGCAAGACGGCTTAGTGGCCGACTGCCTTTAACCTCGTCGCGTAGTAGCTCCGCTGGCGGGAGCCAAACATTCCAACATTTCACCGCCGGGGCCGCGAATGATCATGGCTTTGACGCGCCCGAAACAGGGACGATCAATGGTGGCGGGGCCGCGCACGATCGGTATGCCAGAGCGGCGACAGGCGGTTTGTAACATATCCATATCGGGCGTCATCACGCTCATCATCCAGTAACCAAGCCGCAAGCCATCGGCTTTCACCGTGGCGTCTTGCTGGTCGAACCCGGCAGGCAAACCGAGTTCGATAAACTCGAATTTGCCCGTCCAGGTGTTTGAAGTAAGCAGCGCCATTTTTATACGAGCGCTGCTCGGTGCGCCCATCATTCCGGCGAAGGGTTCGCCTTGATGATCTATCGAGACGGCGACGTTGAGACCCAAGGCGTCGCGGTAAAAGGCTAACGCTTTGTCGAGCGATGGCACGATGGTTCCTGCCGTAGCGATGGGTTCGGCAAAAAGCGGCGCTTCGGGTTTTGCGCCGCCGACTTCGAGCAGCGTGCAACGTTCGCCCGAAGACAATTCGATCATCACCTCCCGAATCGGCTGACCGCCCGCTTCCTAACTCTTGGGTGAATTCAGCGCGCGTGCGCCGATAGCTTCTGACGCAGCGATGGCGCGTTCGAGGTGACTGGTGCGAAAGTTCAAGGTGAACCAGCCGAAATCAAGCGGACGTTGGCGCTCACGAATCGTCACAACGGTCGCACCGGGGATTTCGACCAAATCTACCATCCCGAAACTTTCACCGGGGCGTGCGAGCCTGACACACAGGGCTTCGCGTTCAGGCAGTCCCCAGAGGCGACGCGCCTTGTCGGCCAGCAACGTCGTTTCGCCTACGGGTTGTAAGCCGACGACGTCGGTGAAAAAACGCTTGGCGTTATTGACGCTGGCGACACGAATCACGGCGCTTTTGACGGCGCTGATTAAAGGTTGAGGCGATGCCATTAAGTAATTCCTCTCCTGCGGTCGTTTATTGAGTTCAGTGGGAAGGGCAACTGACCGCCCGGAAATAATTTGGTTATTGTTTTCGTTCGGTGATGAAACGCAGTGTTCCCCGCGATCACGGCGTCGAGATTGCATTCGCAGGGGGAACGACGCTGACAGTATCAGGTTGTGGATCGGAAGAAAGCGCGAGGAAGAATAAGCCCGATGCGAAGATGGATGCAATGCCGCACACCGTATAAGCCCAGTTCCAGCCCCAGCGCTCGACGGTTAAACCCATGGCGAGTGGCCCAAACGCGAGGCCCAGATTGACGGCGAGCGAACCGGCAAACGTCACGCCCGTGGCGCGCAAGCGCGTAGGAAAGTTCTCAGCGATAAAGGTGAATTTCACCGCCGTCGTGCCGTAAAAGAAAATCGTCATCAGGCAAAAAGTCGTCATCACGCTCCACCAGCTTTGCGCCCACCAGATCAGCGCCGCGAACGACAGTGCGCCGAGTTGCGCCCAGAGGATGATGACGTTGCGCCGCTTCATCACGAATTCGCCGACGATGGCTGACAAGACGTAACCGATGGAACCGATGCCATAAGACCAGCCGACGAGAGACACGGCTTCGGCGGGCGTCCAGTGGCGATGGCGCTGAAAGTAAAGGTTCAGCCACAGCGTCGTGCCGTAAGCGAATACGTGAAAGAACTCGCCGAGAAACAGCATCACGGTTTTGAAACGCAACGCCGGGCTGAACAATTCGCTGAAGCGCGGCTGGTCTTGCGTCGCTTGCGCCTCAGTGAACGCGGCAGGTTCGCGCAGGAATTTCTGAATGATGATGAAGTAAGGAATGCTCAACAGGCTGATGAAAAACGCATAGCGCCACGCGCCGCCTTGCCAGCTTTCATTGCCGACATAACCGATTAAAAAGACGCAGAGTTGTGAGGCAAGAAAGAATCCGACCGGATAGCCGATCTGCAAAATACCTGACAGCAAGCCGCGATAACGCGCCGGAGCTTCTTCGACGACGATGGTTCCTACGACAGGCGATTGAATGCCGCCCGTGGCAAAGCCGATGGTGCGCAACGATAACAGCGCAAACGTAGAGCGTGCCCAATACATCAACGCCACGAAAAACGATCCGACAATCATCGAAGTTTGAAAAACGCGCTTGCGGCCAATGCGGTCGGTCAGCCAGCCGAGCGCCGCGATGCACGTGCCGGCAATGACGAAAACCAGCGCCGAATAATATCCGGCCTGTTGGGTCGTCCAACCATAGGTTTTGATGATTTGCGGGAAGACGAATTGATAGATCGCCTGATCCATGTTTTCGAGACTCACGCCGCACAGGCAAATCAGAAAGGCCCGCAACGGATAGCCTTTCACGCTTTGCCAGAAATGTTTGAGTGAAGCGGGTTCAGTTGGTGCCAGTT
>JABFSD010001097.1 GCA_013140935.1 Acidobacteriota bacterium | reverse complement strand
GTGGGAAATCATTCGTTGGCTATTCTCAGCAACAGAGGTTCCCAACCAGCAAGACGTACCCGGCAATTTCGGCAATCCGCCGATTACGTTGTTTGCCGGGCCGCGCTTTCACATTGACGTATATTTCTGGCTCGACGGTACGACCAGCATTCATCAGCACGCCTTTTGCGGAGCCTTTCAGGTGTTGATGGGTTCGAGCATTCACAGCCATTATCGCTTTCATCCGCGCCAGACCCTCAATCAGCATTTCATGGTGGGTGAGTTCGAACTCGCCAGCGTAGAGTTGCTCGAACGTGGGCAGGTCAGAGAGATTTTGCCGGGCAAGGAATACATTCATTCGCTGTTCCATCTCGACCGCCCTTCGGCGACGATCTGCGTGCGTACCTATCACACGGCGAGCGGTTCGCCGCAATACAACTTTCTCAAGCCGCATTTCGCCACCGATCCTTTTTTCAAAGAGGCGCTTTCGATCAAACAGCTTCAGAGCGCGGCGTTGTTGCTGAAGATGGAACATCCCGACACTCTCGCTATGCTCGACGAACTGTTGTCGCACGCCGATTTTCAAACGGCGTTTTCATTGATTGATCTGGCGAAAAGCCATCTCAGCGGCAAGGCGCTCGAAAACGTATTCGGCCTGACCACCGGCGAAGAGCAATATCAACACTTGCTCGCCACCGCGCGTCGCCGTCACGGCGCGTTGGTAGATTTGATTCCCGACGTATTCGAAGAAGCCCGCCGTCAGAACAATCTGACGCATCGGCGCGGACAAATCACCGGCGCGGAACATCGCTTCTTCCTCGCGCTGCTGCTCAACGTACCCAATCGCCAGCGCGTATTGGAAATGATCGCACAGCGTTTTCCGCAAACCGATCCGCTCGACCAGATCGCCGAATGGGTCGAATCGTTGGCGCACACCAAAGTCTGGGGTTCGTCGGAACCCAACGTGCTGGGCATTGAAAATTACGACGATGATTATGCGTTAGTGCTGCGCTGCCTGTTTCAAGGGATGACGTTTGCGCAAACCCTCGAAGCCTTTGCCACCGAGACTTCAGCAGAAGAAGCGGCGGAATTCCGCGACGAACTGGAAAGCCTCTATTCCACGATTCGCAATTCCATGATATTCAAAGCCGCCTTACAGTATTGACCTACAACTTAAACGATAGCCAACCGCGTTCGTAGCAACCGCGTTCGTAGCAACCGCGTTCGTAGCAACCGCGTTCGTAGTTCCGCCTTTAGGCGGTTGCTTGATAAGCGAACCGACCGCCTAAAGGCGGAACTACGAACGCGGTTGCTTGATAAGCGAACCGACCGCCTAAAGGCGGAACTACGAACGCGGTTGCTTGATAAGCGAACCGACCGCCTAAAGGCGGAACTACGAACGCGGTTGCTTGGTAAGCGAACCGACCGCCTAAAGGCGGAACTACGAACGCGGTTGCTACGAACGTGGTTGCTACGAATGCGCGTGCAAAGAAAAGGAGAAAGGCCATGTATGATTATCGCCAGATGACGCCCGAAGAGAGACAGGCGGCAGTAGAGGAACGCAAGGCGCGGCATTTTCCGTGGCATTCGCCGCCGCATTGGGATGCGGGGTACAGTGATCGTTATTTGATTACGGCGGCGTGTTTTGAACACCAACTTCACATCGGCCAAAGCCACGAACGAATGTCGGAATGCGAAGAAGCCGTGTTAGCCGTGTGCCGCGAATGCTGCCAAGCGATTTTCGCCTGGTGTGTGCTGCCCAATCATTATCACGTCGTCGTCGAAGCCAGGAACCTTTCGCGGTTGACGGCGGCGTTAGGCAAGTATCACGGGCGTTCGTCGCATGACTGGAATGCCGCCGAAAACCGTCGCGGTCGCAAAGTATGGTTTCGTTGTTTCGATCGCCAGATCAGATCGTTGCGCCATTTCTGGGCAAGTGTGAATTATGTCCATCACAATCCGGTGCATCACGGTTACGTAGACAAGTGGAACGATTGGATGTGGTCGAGTGCCGACGAATTTCTCGAACAATTGGGCCGCGACAAAGCCGAAAAAATCTGGCGTGAATATCCTTTGCTGGATTACGGCAAAGGCTGGGATGTATGAGTTCTGCTCGTTAACCGCGTTCGTAGTTCCGCGTTCGTAGTTCCGCCTTTAGGCGGTTGCCTCTCTTACCCGAACCAACCGCCTAAAGGCGGAACTACGAACGCGGTTCACTGATAAGTTTATGGAAACACTGTTATTGATTGCTCGATTATTGCTCGCGCTGGTGTTCGCACTCGCGGGCGCAGGCAAACTCGCCGACGCCGAAGGTTCGCGCAAGGCGATGAAAAGTTTTGGCGTCGCGGATGCTCTCGTCCCGTTGTTCGCATCGCTGTTACCGTGGATTGAACTGGCGATTGCCGTGGCACTGTTGCCATTGGCTACGGCGTGGTTCGGCGCGGTGGGCGCGTTGTTATTGTTGCTCGCGTTCACCATCGGCATCGCCGTCAATCTGGCAAAGGGGAATGCGCCCGATTGTCATTGTTTCGGTCAGTTGCATTCAGAGCCGGTGAGTTGGCGCGTCGTCGCGCGCAATGTCGCACTCGCCTCCGTAGCCACTTTCATCTTTGCGCAAGGGGCGCAAGGGAATGCTGGTGCGAGCGCATTTGATTGGTTGGGCGCGATGCGTCCGGTTGAAGCTATCAGTTTGTTCGTCAGTTTGATTACGGCGGGGCTTTTGATCGTGGCGTTGCAAAAGCTGCGCGCTTTGTCAGCGACCGTGACGGCGATGAATAAGTTGGTCGAGGAAGATTACGCCGCACCCGAGACCGTCGAACGCAACGAGGCCGCGCCGCCTGCCGAGGGCTTGCCCGTCGGAGCGCCCGCGCCGGCGTTCACGTTGGCGACCTTGAAAGGCGAGCAGGTGTCGCTCAGCGATTTGCTGGCGCACGGCAAAGCGGTGATGTTGCTTTTCGTGAGTCCGAACTGTTCGCCGTGCAAAGCGCTGTTGCCGTTTTTGCGCAGTTGGCAGCGCGATTACGGCGAGCAACTCACGATTGCCGTCATCAGTCGCGGCACACCGGATG
>JABFSD010000766.1 GCA_013140935.1 Acidobacteriota bacterium | reverse complement strand
GTCTTCGACGAACCGTTGCAACGCGCGCCGCAACGGCCTTGCGCCGTAGCTGCGATCACCACACGTTTGATCCACAATCCAGCGGCGGGCTTCGACAGTCAGCCCAATCGTCAGCGCGCGATGCACGAGCGTCCGATTCAACTGTTCGACCAGCAAGCCGACGATGGTCGTCAGGTCTTCGTCGCTCAACGCTTCAAAGACGATAATCTCATCCAGCCGATTGATGAATTCAGGATTGAAAACTTCGCGCACCGCCGTCATCACGCGGTCTTCATTCTTTGACGCAGCCTCTTGCCGCGAAGCCTGAAACCCGACGAAGCTGCCTTTGTTGGCAAAGCGCGCGCCGATATTCGAGGTCATGATGATGATCGTATTTTTGAAATCCACCCGATTGCCCAGCGCATCGGTCAACACGCCGTCTTCAAACACCTGCAACAAAATGTTGAAAATATCAGGGTGCGCCTTTTCGATTTCGTCGAGCAACAACACCGAATAAGGATGCCGCCGCACGCGCTCGGTCAACTGCCCGCCTTCGTCATAACCGATGTAACCTGGCGGCGAACCGATCAGTTTCGACACCGAATGTTTTTCCATGAATTCGGACATATCGAACCGAATCATCGCTTTCTCTGAGCCGAACAAAAATTCCGCCAACGAACGCGCGACTTCCGTTTTACCTACGCCAGTAGGGCCTAAGAAAAGGAAAGAGCCAACCGGACGCTGCGGATTTTTAAACCCCGCGCGCGAACGACGAATCGCCCGTGCCAATGCCGACACCGCCGCTTCCTGTCGAATCACGCGCTTGTGCAATTCCGGCTCGATGCGCAACAGCTTTTCTGACTCTTCTTCGTGTAAAGCACTGATGGGAATCCCCGTCCAACGCGCAATCACGTCTTCGATGTCTTGCCGATTCACCAGCGCGGCTGTTTCTTCAAACACCGACGGCTCGAGATACTGCGGCGGACGGCGCGCCGAATTGTTGTAGCCATTGTTGTATCGGGGCTCGTTGCTGCGCCAATTGCGTTCGTCGCGCTCCCACCGCGAAGGCGGCGGAGGCGGCACATAACCCGCTTCACGCTGCACGCGCAGCTTCACCCGCGCACCGGCTTCGTCCAACACATCAATCGCTTTATCCGGCAAAAACCTTTCAGGCAAATAACGATTCGATTGATAAACGGCAGCTTCTACCGCGTCATCGCTATAATGCACGTTGTGAAATGATTCGTAGCGATCTTTAATTCCCGTCAAAATTTGAATGGCATCGGCTTCGTTCGGCGGGTCTATGCTGACGGATTGAAAGCGGCGTTCGAGCGAGCGATCTTTTTCAATGTACTTGCGAAACTCGGTCGGCGTCGTAGCCCCCACACATTGCAACTCGCCGCGTGACAGCGCCGGTTTCAAAATGTTCGCGGCATCCAGACTGCCTTCCGCCGAACCCGCACCGACCAACGTATGCAATTCATCTATAAAAATGATGTAAAGCGGGTTATCAATCAGTTCGCGCATGATCGTCTTCATGCGTTCTTCAAACTGCCCGCGATATTTCGTACCGGCTACGATCAAACTCAGATCAAGCGCCAGCACCCGCTTGTCGAACAGGAACGAAGGCACTTCGCCCATCACGATGCGTTGCGCGAGTCCCTCGACAATCGCGGTCTTACCTACGCCCGGTTCGCCGATTAAGACGGGATTGTTTTTCGTGCGGCGGCAGAGGATTTCAATCACGCGATCCACTTCTTTGTCGCGACCTACCAACGGATCGAGCTTGCCTTCCAACGCGGCTTCAGTCAGATCGCGGCTGAACTCAAACAGCATCGGCGTATCCTTCCGCGAATGCTGCGAACGTTCCAAACTCGCCTGCCGCATTAACTCATTGCGAATATCCGACAAGCGCAAGCCGCGTTCATAAAGCATTTCTGCCGCGTAAGAATTCTCTTCGCGCAACAAACCCAGCAACAAATGTTCCGTGCCGATGTGCCGATGCCCGATGCGTTCCGATTCTTCCGCCGAAAAAGCCAACACCCGCTTGGAAGTTTGCGAAAGCGGCAAATCCACCGCCGCCATCAACCGCTCGCGTAAGGTTACGCGCCCTTCCAATTCGCGCCGCACGGCTTCGATGCTCAAGTGCGAACGCTGAAAGAAACGCGGCGTCAGCGTTTTATCTTCACGCACCAAGCCTAGCAAAATGTGTTCGGGTTCGATTTGTTTGGCACCCATCTGACTGGCTTCATAACGGGCGAAAAAAATCACGCGGCGGGCTTTTTCGGTATAACGCTCGAACATCCTGCTCCTACCTTCAGCTTGTTACAGCTTGTCTCCAAGTTTCATTGATGGGCGCTGAACGAACAGCGCAGAACTTTTCCGTTTGGGGCAGCGGCGTAAATAGAAGTCTGTTAATTCGTCAAGGTTGATGGTTAGGATTCATTTTCCCATAAGCGGCCTTTTGCGAGCCGCAGCACGCGATCACAAGCACGCGCGAACTCCCGATTGTGCGTCACGACCACCGCCGTCAAACCGTCTTCGCGTTGTAATTGCCGCAACAACGCCTGTATCTCGGCTCCCGTGCGCTCATCCAGATTGCCCGTAGGCTCATCTGCCAATAGCAACTTCGGACGATTCGCTAGCGCCCGCGCCAACGCGACGCGCTGTTGTTCGCCGCCCGAAAGCTCACTGGGAAAATGTTCCGCCCGCGCAGCCAATCCGACCCGCGCTAACAAAACATCCGCGCGCTCAACGGCTTGTGCTTGCGACACGCCGCCCAATAACAATGGCACTGCCACGTTTTCCCGCGCAGTGAATTCCGCCAATAAATAATGGTGTTGAAAGACGAATCCAATCACTTGATTGCGAAAGTGGGCGGAGTCTAGTTCAGCCATTTTTGCGATGTCAAACTCGCCAATGAATACGCTGCCTGAACTCACTTGATCGAGTCCGCCCAGCAAATGCAACAACGTAGACTTCCCTGCCCCTGACTCGCCCACAATAGCGACTAACTCGCCCTGAGTTACTTCTAAATTTAAGTTATCGAACACGCGCACCGCTTCCACA
>JABFSD010001082.1 GCA_013140935.1 Acidobacteriota bacterium | reverse complement strand
GGTCATCACGGGCATCGCGTTTATCAAGTTGATGCGTGACCTTTATCCGCAAGGGTTTGGCTGGCAGGAAAAGCCTTATGAGTATGCCTTTGGCCGCGTGTCGTTTGACGTGATTGCGGGTACGTTGCGCTTGCGCGAACAGATCGAAAGTGGCGTGAGCGTGGCTGACATTGCGGCTTCGTGGCAGGCCGATGAAAAGAGTTTTGCCGAAACGCGCAAGCCCTATCTGCTTTATGAATAGTCTCGACGAATATCTCATCGAAGCCGAACGCAACCACGGGCATATGTGCGCCGGGCAGGTGCTGGGCGTGCGAATGGCGATGCTCGGCTGTCAGCTGATCGGTCTCGAAGAACCCAAAGTCGGCAAGCGGTTGATCGTATATGTCGAGATTGATCGTTGCGCGGCAGATGCGATCAATACGGTAACGGGCTGTCGTTTAGGCAAGCGCACGTTGAAGTTTCGGGATTTCGGCAAACTGGCGGCTACGTTTTTGAATACCGAAAGCGGCGCGGCGATTCGCGTCATCGCGCTCGAAGCCGCGCGCGAACTCGCCAAAATCCATTTCGGTCACTTGGCTACGAAAAAAGAACAGCAACTCGCGGCCTATAAATCGCTCGCGGACGATCAGCTTTTCCATGTGCAAAGCGTAAAAGTCACGCTGCCCGAAGCTGACTTGCCCGGACACCCCAAAAGCCGCGTCGCGTGCGAAGCCTGTGGCGAAGGCATCAATGATAGCCGCGAAATTTACCGCGAAGGCCTTACGCTCTGTCGCGGCTGCGCGGGCGAACGATATTACGAGTTGGTATGAGCGAACACGATCACCATCATCACGATCATTCGCATGGCGCTTCACAAAAGCGGCTGCTGGTCGTGCTGTGTTTGACGTTCGGTTACATGCTGGCTGAAGTCGTGGGCGGATATTGGTCTAACAGTCTGGCCTTGCTCTCAGACGCGGGCCATATGTTTACCGACGTAGCCGCACTGGCCCTTTCGTTTTTTGCGATGCGGTTCGCGTCGCGCCCTGCTACGCCGAACAAGACGTATGGCTTTTATCGGCTCGAAATCCTCGCAGCGTTGGCCAATGGCGCAGCCCTCATCGTTCTCTCGCTGTTGATTTGTTATGAGGCCTTTCATCGCATGCGCGCACCTGAAGCCGTGCAAGGCTGGACGCTAGTCTGGATTGCCTGCGGCGGACTGATCGTCAATCTGATTTCGGCAAAGCTGCTCGCGCACGACCATCATCACAACCTGAACGTACGCGGCGCGTTTTTGCATGTGTTGGGCGACTTGCTCGGTTCAGTCGCGGCGATTGCGGCGGGCTTGCTGATCGTTTGGCGCGGCTGGCTGTGGGCGGATGCGGCGTTCAGTGTTGCCATTAGTTTGCTGATTATTTATAGCGCGGGGCGGCTGGTGATCGAATCGGTCAACGTTTTATTGGAAGGCACGCCGTCGCACATCAATCCGTCGGCAGTCGAAACCGCGTTGCGCGCGCTCGCGGGCGTGCAAGCCGTACACGACCTGCACATTTGGACGCTCACTTCGCAACGCCATCTCATCACAGCCCATCTCGTTTTGCGCGACAGCCACGAACATCAGCGCGTTTTGCGTGAAGCCCGTGCATTGTTACATCAACAATTCGGCCTGGACCACGCTACGTTGCAGCTCGAAGAAGCGCCGCCGCTCATTCACATTCAAAAAAGCCCGCAAAAACGCGTAGCTTGATTCCATTATTTGCGATGCTATATTCCCGCCCGCAAAAGTAATTCACCCAAACACCTGCATGAACATTTATCCCTCGAATCCCGAAGAGGCGGCGGAAGCTGCGGCGACGAACGAAAACTCGTTTGACGATGTGCTGCGGCAATTGCGCATGCGCCGCTTCCAAAATGAAAACGCCAGTTGGCTTACGCCCACAGAAACCTTGTCTGAAGCTGTCGAAGACGAAGACGATCTCGAACTTGAAGTCGAAGAAGACGACAACGACCTCGAACTTGCAACGCAGGACGAAGACGAAGATTACGATCAGGAAGAAAGTGAAACGGCGCGCTTCGATTTCGACGCAGCCTTTGAATTGTTAGGCGAAGAGATCAAGCGCGTGGGGCGTGAGTCTTTCAAGACCAACCGCACGACCGAACGCAGCCAGGAACTTTTCACCGAAGCCCTCAACGAGATTCGCCAACTGTCAGCCGCCGTTGCGCTGATTCCGGCGCAAAACGAAGAGAAATTGCAGGACGCACGCTTTGAAGCCAAAGCCACCATGAGCCGCGAGTTGGTGAGGATGTTCGATACGCTTGAAAGCAGCGTCGCGGCGGTGGATGAGTTGTTGGCGCAGTTACAAAGCAAGCATGTCGAACCACGCGGCTTCGCGTTTCAATTTGCCGCGACGCGCGAATTGCAAAGCTCGCTGGGGACGGCGGTCAACGCGCTGACGCAATGGCGCGACGGACAAAAGCTGTTGACCGAACGCTTGCGCGCCATTCTGCAAAGCGCGGGCGTGCGCGCCATCGAGGCTGTCGGGCGCGCGTTCGATCCCGCCTGGCATCGCGCCGTGTCGGTCGCGCAGCGTTATGACGTAGCCCCCAACCAGATTGTCGGAGAAGAACTGAAAGGTTATACGCTCGACGGACGCATGCTGCGTTACGCCGAGGTCATCGTGAGCAAACATGAGTAAATCAGTAGGCATAGATTTAGGCACGACCAATTCGCTGGTCGCCGTCGTCGAAAATGGCCGTCCGCGCGTGCTGGCGCGCGGCGATGAGCGGCTGGTTCCATCGGTCGTAGGGTTGGCTGACGACGGTTCGATCATGGTCGGACAAGCGGCGTTGAACCAATACGTGTTGGCTCCTGAGCGCACGAATCGCTCGATCAAACGCAAGATGGGTTCGGATGAAACTGTCAAACTCGGCGAGCGCGAATACACCCCGACTGAGATTTCGGCTTTTATTTTGCGCCATCTCAAAGCGATGGCCGAAGAAGTGTTAGGCGACAAAGTCGAGAGCGCCGTCATCACCGTGCCTGCGTTTTTTAACGATACGCAACGTCACTTAAC
>JABFSD010000355.1 GCA_013140935.1 Acidobacteriota bacterium | reverse complement strand
TAATCTACGCACTGCTCGTTCCAGCAAAAGGCGCTGGGTGACACTAATTCGGGAGTTTGCTGCGTTTTATCCGGGGTTTTCATACCGGATATGGTAAATCAATTCATCCAGGGTAGACCACCCAAAAATGACAAGCTTTCTGAAGGAAACGAAGAGCTAAAAAAGGAGATAGATTTGCTCCCACAAATAGCAGACCTCGCCAAAGTTGGAACAATGGAAGTCTTACAGCACCTCGAAACGATAATGGAAGCGGCTGGAAAGCGTAGAATGGGTAGCGCGAGTGGAAAATTTTATGGAGCACCAATGACTATGGCTGATAACCCGATACCATATGGAAGAACCCTCTATTCCCCGTACCATTCGCCTCTCCAACTCGCCTTTGACTTCTTTAAAGACATTGAACATCCACGTTTCAAAGCACTACAAAAGATGGCAAATGCGAAACCTGATTCAAAAAAGTATTTACAGCAACTGAGAGACGCTTTTTATATTTGGTGTGCCGAACATAATAATTGTGATTACTTTCTTACTTTAGACTTCAAGTTGATAAAAATGATCAATAGTAACAAACGACATACAACCTCAGTTAAGCTGGTGAAACCATCTGAGCTGCTGCTAGCGTTAGGGGTTTCTGCAAAATAATGAGAAGTTTTCGCTGTTCTTTTATGCAAACACAGCACAATAATTGCGGTGTTTCACATGCAATTGCTTGACCGCCGGAAGCTAGGGCTACGTCAGTCGTGAATATCCGTAACATCAATGCGTTTACATCGAAGTAATGACGAGCGCAATGGTTTAAGCGGCTGGTGAACAGGTGTTGCTGAATCCAGTGCAGCAAAAATCGCTAATAATCAAGAGTATGTTGAGCTAGAACGGTTCTTTCTTGTTCTCGGATTTGCAGAGAGTGATGAGGCGCAAAAACGCTTTCTGGAAACGCTCTGCCATTTCTTTTGAGCCAATCAAAATCGAAAACTCATTGCCTTGCGAAACCTTGTAAACGCGCCCGTTGCGTAAGTCTTCGGTCTTGATAGGCATTTCGTTCGGCACGGCGTATATTTTCAGGTAATAACCTGTCGGCTTGAACTTCGTCCATTCCTGAACGGCAATGCGATTGGCTTGTAAGCTAGCAGCCGCGAAGCTGTAACGATATTCCGAAACAATCGGGAACGTTGGCGGCCCAATGGTTAGATTGGTAGTCAACTGGCAACGGCAACCCACGAACTGAGCCTCTGTTACACGAGCGTGCATTGGGGTTTCCATCCCAGTGCTGGTGTAGACGGCTTTGACAGGCAGGTTCTCTTGCAGCCATTTCGTCGTTTCTTCCAATGTCGGTTCCGGTGCGGTCTGAGCCCAAACACAAGCCGACAGCATCAGCAAAATGAATAAGGTTCGCATAGTTTTCTCCTTTGTGGTGATGGCAAAACAGGGCGCGTGACGATATACATCTGATAAGTAGCGAACGCAAACCTTTGAACTGACGAATTCCGCACAAGTCTGGTTGTCTTAGCTCCAGCGGAGCGGAATGTCTATAGCTTGCGTCGAAATTGCCCGACAAGCTCCGTTAGGAGCGGCATCTGCGGCACATTTCGCTCCTACGGAGCTTGAGGAATTTGTCACTCGCGTTGCTATAAACATGCCGCTCCTAACGGAGCTAAAAACGATAACTCGAATTTTAATTGCCGTGTTGTCTTCACAGAAACGAGCTTGAGAAAACAAAAGGCGAGTTGAGAAGTTTAACCTTCCTCAACTCGCCTTTTCCTTTTTGCCCAAGCTGCGCCACCACCTTGCACAACGGAGCCGTTCCGCCCTTTCCCTTTCCTCTCACCCACTCCCCGGCAGTACCTCACAATTTCCCCAGCCCGTGACAACGGGCTTCCCGCGTAGCGGCAAATAGGCCAGTCGTTCACGACTGGTGAGGTAGCGAGCGAACCTCGCATGGGCGTTTTAACGTTCTTGACTGAAGGGCTTGAGCCGTGATGTCTCGCGGCTCAAGCCCAATGAGGAAGCAAGCTAAAGCGCGCTGAGAGATTTAGCTTGGCGCTGAACCAGTCGTGAACGACTGGCCTAATCGCCGCTGCGCGGGAAGCCCGTTGTCACGGGCTGAAGATGAGATGGCGACGACGTATACGCGATGGCAAACCGATCCAAAGCAATGTCTCAAATATCAAATAAAAGCCGCTGGTGAGTAGCTCAAAATATTCGCCCAGCTTCTTGGCTTGTTCCTTGCTGATGGAGCGTTTGCCGTTAATGACTTCTGAGGCGACGCCTTTTGAGCCGAAGACGGGCAGTAGGTCTTTTGGTTTCAGCTCGCGTTGCTCCATCAAGGTTTGCAGTACGCGATGACCCGGTGCTTCGGGCAAGGCGTAATGCTTTTCTTCAAAGCGTTCGATCAGTTGAATCAACAGTTCGAGCAACACGCTTTCTTCGGCAGTCAGTTTGTTATCGCCTTTAGCCAGCAGGCGGTCAACGACTTTGAGCGCGCGTTCGTTCTCGGCTTCCGTCTGAATCGGACGCGGCAACACTTCAGCGAGCAAGCTGGCGTACTTGGCTTTATTGATGCGTTTAGCGGTAGCAATCATCTGCGTATTCTCCTTGGTCGTATTCCAGCAGTGTTCAACCAGACGGCGACGGTGGCGTAATCTGCCGAGATTGCGCCGCGTTGGCATACTAACCTTACGAGCCAGCGGACGCATTCCAAACGCAGCCTTCACGATGCGCGCGTTACCTTCAAGGCGCGCGACTGCGAACCGCGCAAGCTCGGCAGCTTGCGCCACCGTCACGCGATGGTAGAAATCTTTGGGGCGCAGCTATAATCGGTTCATCGCAGGCTATCAAAAGGAAGATTCAGGCTATGGACAAATTTCGGATTCGCGGCGGCAAACCGTTGCAAGGGCGCGTGACGATCAGCGGCGCTAAGAATTCAGCACTGCCGTGTTTGGCGGCGACGTTGTTGACGGCGGAGCCGGTTACGTTGAGCAACGTGCCGTATACGCGCGATCTCATCACGATGCGGCGCTTGTTGGAAGACTTGGGCTGCACCGTATTGGTTC
>JABFSD010000520.1 GCA_013140935.1 Acidobacteriota bacterium | reverse complement strand
AAACAGGTTTTCGCTTCATCCAGCCATTGCGGCTCGACGTGGATGAGTTCTTCATTCAGATGCAGCGTACCGTGCGCGCAAGTGATGCCGAGGAAGCCTTCGGTCGCCTGATAAATTTGCGCTACGGGCAAGCCGAACGTGGCTTGAATAAAACTTTCGTCTTGCGGTTCCAACACTTCAGCGACGGAAAAAATCTTGCGTGGCTGAATCGCTATCGTGCCTGCGCGTTGCGCTTCGGCCAACAAGCGCAAGACGTAAGCGGGCGCGACAAGGAAATGCGGTTGTTGTGTGTGCAAGCGTGACAGCAACGATTCAAAGTCCTGCCACAAATCATAAAACGCGAAATCAATCCGCCGCTGTTTGAGCGTCGTGTAAAGGTTGCTGTTCGCGCGCAAAAAGAACGCGATGCGCAATTGCGGCAAACGGCCTGTCAGCAATTCGCCGATCATTCCCGCAGGCAAAGCCTTCGCCAGCATCGTGCCTGCCCATTGCGCGCGCTCGGCGGGACTCACCAAAAATACGCCGCGATTGCCTGACGTACCCGACGACAATCCAACCGTAATGCCATCCAGCACGGGCGAGAAATCGCGCGACTGTTCGGCGCGCAAGGCTACGTCGAAAGCCGCGTCCTTGCGGATGCCGCGCGTATTCAACCGGTCGAATTCCGCCATCATCACAGACTTGTCGAGCAGCGGCAGTTCGCTCAATTGCGGTTGTTGGAATTCACGATAGAAAGGCGCGCGCGGCAAGACCTCACGCACAAATCGCTCGACCTGTCGCACCTGCCAATCAAGCAATTCTGCGCGCGAAGCGAAACGCAAGCGCTGGCGAGTGCGCCAAAAGTGATAAAGCAGTGCGGCGCGTTGAGCGAGAGAGTCAGGCATTGGTTTGCTGTAAGGACTGCCACGTTTGCGTGCAATGCGAAGGAATCAACGTGAGTTCACGATGATGAGTTTGCAGTTCGTGCAACTGCCGCAGCGTCTGGCGATAGCGCGCCGTGTCGCTAAACAACAGCCGCGTCACCGGCGCAGGAAAGCGCAACTCGGTAATCGCCCGTTGCGACCACGCGGCGTCGGCGATGAGCAAACGCAGCGCATCGTGTTGATCGCGGAAGAGCAAACCCATTTGCGCGGCGACGTGTCCGGGCAACGGAAAGGCCATCAAACTTTCGTCGCCGAACAGGTCATAACCTTCCGCAAACGGCGCGAACTCGCGCGGCAAGTTCACGCGGCGCGTCGTTTCAACAAAGCTGACGCGCGCGGCGAAATCGCGCGGCAAGAGCGCAGGCAAAAATCCATTCTTCAAAGCCGACCAGCCAGTGAGTTGTTGCACGGCGTCGTAATCGGATTGCATCGCTACGAACTGCGCGTGCGGAAAGTCGTGCAAACCGGCTACGTGATCGCCGTGAAAGTGCGAGATCAAGACGGTCGTGATGTCTGCGGACGACAGGCCGCGTTGCGCCAGTTGTTCGATCAAACTTGTTCCCAGATGAATCGGCGTCACCCAGCGATAAAGCCGATAAGGAAAGCCCTGCGTCGCGGCATAAAAATGTTCGGCGTAACCGGTGTCATACAACAGCGCGCCGCGTTCGGGATGTTCGAGCAAGGCGCAGAGCGCGGGAAACTGAATGTTGCGCCAACTGCCGCCGCGCAGCGTGACGAATTCGGGATGATGGCAATGTCCGGCTTTCAATAACGAAAACCTGACGCGCTTAAACTTGAGCATAAATTTTTAGCCACGAATTTCCACGAATTTCCACGAATTATTTTTTGGCGAACATTGTCATGCGTTTTCTTCAATTCGTGAAAATTCGTGTTAATTCGTGGCTGATTTCCCTTCTGCCGTGCGCAACCATGCGGCGTAACGCTGCAAGCCTTCGTTGACCGAAACGGTCGGGTGATAGCCGAGTTCACGCCGCGCGGCGGATATATCCAGCGTTTGGCTGTAAGCCAGCAACGCCAGCGAATAGCGCGTCACGCGCGGTTCGCGGTGCGTGACGTGATCGGCCCACCATTCCGCGCCACCTGCCAACGTCGCCGCCAAACGATAAGGCACGGGACGCAAACTTACTTTCAATTCCAGCGCCGCCGTGACGCGCGCAAACAATTCGCGCGCCGTCAGCGGTTCGCCGTTCGAGATGTTGTAAACGCTGCCCGACTTGAGTTGCGGCGCGAGCAACGCGAGTTCGACTGCGTCCACCGCGTTGCCGATCCAGGTGACATCAATCTGCGCCGCACCGCCGCGCAACAACGGCAACGTACCGCTCGCGGCGACTTTGATAAGACGCGGCATGATCGCCGTATCCCACGGGCCGAACAGCGCGCGCGGACGCAATGAGACGACTTCGATTTGTTGTGCGACGGCTGCGACGGCTTGTTCGGCGCGCAGCTTCGTCGCCGCGTAATGATTGACCGGCACGCGCGGCAACGGCTCGGATTCGCGGATGTTCAACCGGTCGCGGTATTCAAAATAAACACTCGGCGTAGAAAGGTTCACCAGCCGCCGCACGCGCGCCGCCAGACTGGCGCGAATCACGTTTTGCGTCGCCACTACATTGGCGTCATAAAACTTTTGCCAGTCGCCCCACGGCGCAGCCAATGCCGCCGAATGAATCACCGCTTCGGCATTGTGCATCGCTTCGGTCAACGTGACGGTGGCGAGCGCGCCAGATAAATCCAAAGCTAAATCCAACGCGACGAATTGCGCGCCGGTCGCGGCGGCAATCGCTTCGCCCGTGGCGCGCTGGCGTCCCGTGAATACGACTTGATGACCGGTGGCGCAAAGACGTTCGACGACATGTCGCCCCAAAAAGCCTGTGCCGCCGGTGATGAAAACTTTCATGTCAGTATTCAATAACCATGCCGCCGAGCGATACGCCCGCCGAAGTGCCGAGCAACAGCACACGGTCGCCGCGCCGGATACGGTCTTGCGCAATCGCTTCGTGCAACGCCGTCGGCAGCGAAGCCGCCACTTGATTGCCGTGCGTAGCGAAGATGTTGAACAGCTTCTCGCGCGGAATGCCTAGTCGTCGTCCGATATGTTTTAACCCATGAT
>JABFSD010000534.1 GCA_013140935.1 Acidobacteriota bacterium | reverse complement strand
ATTCACGGGCGATGTAATCGCTTTAGCAAAAGACGATGCGCAAGCGGGCGAACCGCTCTTGCAACCAGTGATGCGCGATGGCGAACTCGCCGCGCCCTTGCCGTCATTGGCTGAAACGCAAGCGCGCGCACGGCAACAACTTGCCGCGCTACCTGATAAATATAAAACGCTGCGCCACGCGCCTGCTTATCCGGTGCGTTTCAGCGAACGGCTAAACGCAGAGCGCGAACGCTTGCTCGCGGCAATAACCAATGGAGTTTGAGCGATGATTTTTTTCGATATAGATACGCAACACGATTTTATGGATGCCGACGGCGCGCTGGCTGTACCCGACGCCGACGCAATCAAGCCGAATCTCGAACGGCTTTTAGTCGCGGCAGGCAAACACAAATTGCTGACGATTTCTTCGCGTTGTGCGCACGAACCGGGCGATGCTGAGTTTGAAATTTTTCCGCCGCACTGCCTCGAAGGCACGCGCGGAGCCGAACGCATCTTCGACGCTTTGCCGCACCTGCCGCGTCACGAGTTTGAAGCCGACGCGCAAGCCGACGAACACGCGCGACTCAACGCAGGCCATCATTACGTCGTGAAGAAAAAGGCATACGACCTTTTCACCAACGCTTGGCTCGAAGCCCTGCGCACACGCGGCGCATTCGCCCATCAAGAGTGCGTCATCTTTGGCGTAGCCACCGATTATTGCGTCCGCGCCGCCGCGTTGGGACTGGCACAAGCAGGTGCGCGCGTGCTGCTCGTAGAAGACGCCATTCGCGGCGTCGCGCCTGATACGACCGAAAAGTCATTGGCTGAATTTCGCGCGGCAGGTGTGGAGTTCACGAAAACTGAAACGGTCTTGAATCAGTGGTCCGTTGCTGGCAAATGAGCGCAATTGGAAGTGTGTCTTACCGCAGAGTTACGCGGAGTTTTTCGCAGAGTTACGCAGAGAGGAATTCGGCGGAGAGTCTTTTCTATATTGGTTTTCGACGCTGACGAGGCCGCGTTGCTCCGCGATACGAGAAAAAAAAAGAAGATTCTCTTCCGAATAGACTCTCTGCGTAACTCCGCGAGACCTCTGCGTAACTCTGCGTTGAAGACACACTTGAAATTGCGGTCAGTCCGAACAAATCGAACCTTTACCTAAACTCAGACGAATATGCCTTACACCTACGAATACCCGCGCCCCTCCGTCACCGTTGACGTAGTCATCTTCACCATCGCCGATGATGATTTGAAAGTGTTGTTGATTCGACGCGGCGCTGAACCGTTCAAAGGCAAGTGGGCCTTGCCGGGCGGATTCGTCAATATGGATGAATCGCTCGAACGTGCCGCCGCACGCGAGTTGAAAGAAGAAGTCGGCGTGAGTGATGTTTATCTCGAACAGCTTTTCACTTTTGGCGAACCCAAACGCGACCCGCGCGGGCGTGTCATCAGCGTGTGTTATTTCGCTTTAGTTGACGCCACGCGCCAGACCATTCGCGCCGCTTCAGACGCAGCGGACGCCGAGTGGCATTCGGTTTTCAAGCTGCCGCGTCTGGCTTTCGATCATCGTCAGATTTTGGATTACGCGATCTGGCGGCTGCGCAACAAAATCGAATGGACGACGGTGGGCTATGAGTTATTGCCGCCGAAATTCACGCTCTCGGCCTTACAGCGCGTTTACGAAATTATCCTGCAAAAGCCCGTAGACAAGCGGAACTTCCGCAAGCGCATTCTCGCGCAAGGGCAAATCACCGAACTCAACGAAACACGAGCCGATGGCGCGCATCGTCCGGCACGACTGTTCGCATTCAAAGCAAAGTAAGCATCCGCAATCCAAAAAGAGAATACGAAAAAGGTTAAGGCTGAATCGTTTTCGTATACACCAACGCCAAAATCCCAATACCCACCAATAACCGATAAACGATAAATACGTTTAACGTGCGGCGGCGCAGGTAATTCAACAAAAACGCAATGCTCAGATAACCGACGAGGGCAGCGGCGATAGTTCCGGCGATGAGATTCGTCGTACCGATGCGGTCAAGGAAATGAATGGCTTCTTTCATTTCGAGCAGACCGCTGGCGGCAATCGCAGGAATCGAAAGCAGGAACGAAAAGCGCGCCGCCGCGTCGCGTTTAATGCCCGCAAACATCGCGCACGCCATCGTCGTGCCCGAACGCGACGAACCGGGAATCAACGCGAAGACTTGGCCGAAGCCTACGATCAAGGCGTCAACGATGCCGAGGTCTGACATAGACTTGCGCGCCGAACCGATCTTTTCAGCCAGCCCTAACAGCAACGCCCACACGATCATGCTGATGCTGATGATGAAAAGATTTTTAGTCAGATTGCCTTCGATAATTTTTTTGGCTGCCAAGCCGACCGTACCAATCGGAATCGAGCCGAGAATGATAAGCCAGCCCAGCATGCGGCTTTCGGCGTATTCGCCCGCCGGTTTCTTTTGCAACCACGCCAGATTGCCCATCACAAAGCCCTGCGTAATCGAAATAATATCAGGCAGAAAATAAAGCATCACCGCCGCCAGCGTACCCAGTTGCAACACGGCGTTGAACGCGGTCAGGGCTTCGGGTGTGAGGGCTTGATCTACTTTCATCAGGCGCTCGGTCAGAATCATGTGCGCGCTGCTGCTGACCGGAATGAATTCGGTCAGTCCTTGTACGATGCCGATGAGGATTGCTTGAATTAAGTTCATAAGTGGCTAGTGGCTAGTGGCTAGTGGCTAGCGGCTTTCACTAGCCACTAGCCACTAACCACTAGCCACTCTATTTGAGACGTTTCAAAAGATAGGTTTCAAGTTCAGCAATCAGCACGCGCTCTTGTTCCATCGAGTCGCGGTGGCGGATGGTGACGGTGTCTTTGTGCTTGATGCTATCTGGCTCTTTGCCTTCGCCCAGCGTGTCGAAATCAACCGTGATGCAAAACGGCGTACCGATCTCGTCCTGCCGACGATAGAGCTTGCCGATGCCTGCTGAGTCGTCGTAAACCGCGCGCATCGTCGCCATCGCCCAACAAATCAAACGCGACTTGCAACCTACGATGCGCGGTTCGTTTTTCTTGAGCGGGAAGATGG
>JABFSD010001046.1 GCA_013140935.1 Acidobacteriota bacterium | reverse complement strand
GCTTTGTTCTTATGATCTTGAGACGGTTGCTTTGAGCCGCTTTCGTGATCGCTTCTTGAGAGTAGTGGTGCGGCGCAGTTGTTTCGCTCGCCGCTTTGTGGATGCCCGTAATTTATGAGGTCTGCCGCGCGATTGCAAGGGCAAGCGTGGGATTTTCTTCAGGAAAATGCTCTGACTACGAGGATTTTTTATCGGCGCGTTCGCAAGGTTCCGTTCGGCGTAGCGATTTGCCGCTGACGTTGCTGTTCGCGTACTGCCGCAATGCGCTTCGTCAAATAATCTGGATTGCGCGGATCAATTTCAGTTTCCTGCAAGACCTTCACCGCTTCCTCGAACTTGAACATTCGTTCATAACAGTCGGCGGCGTTGTAAAGCGCCGTGCGACGCACTGCCGCGTCAGAAGTGTTTGTCGCTATCCGCTGAAAGGCTTGCAACGCGGATTCAAACTCATCACGAATGATATGAATGCCGCCTTTTCGCAACAAGGCCCGCTGTGCGAGTTCATCGTAACCCGCATCCGTCAGCACCTTGTCGTATTCCGCCAGCGCCTGACCGAGTTCGTTCAAATCGAAATAATGATCGGCGATCAACAACCGGACGCGACGCTTTTCAGGATAGCCCGGCGCGGCTACCAGCAAACTCTCGTATTCCTGAATCGCCGCGCGATAATCTTTCGCCGCCGCATAACTTTCCGCTAAGCGTTGCCGTGCGAGCAGAATGTCATTCGATTTCGGAAAGTCTTCGATCAAATGAATGTAATGCTGTTTGGCAAGGTCGTATTTTTTCAGGTTGTAAAGATAAAGATTCGCAAGCTTCAGGCGCGTCACTTCGGCTTGTTCGGCGCGTGCGTCTTCTTTGAGAAACTCTTCGTAACGCGCCGCCGCCGTTTCGTAATCGTTGTTGTCCCACGCGACTTGCCCTTGTTCGAGCAAAGCCGCGCCGCGCTTACGACAAGCTGAAACACCCGTGAGTGAACTGATAATTAACAGCCACATCAGTGCGCACTTCAGCCCGCCGTAAGTTTTTTTGCGACGCTCAAACTGCATAACGCCTCTTACGCCGAAGCGTCTTCCAACTCGGCCTGTACCTCTAACAACGATGCCGCCGCCACCAGATCGCCGCTCGACGTATCAATCAACTTCACGCCTTGCGCGCTTCGTCCTGTGGCGCGAATCGTCTCGGCCTCGATGCGAATCAGCTTGCCTTGCGTTGTGATAATCAGCACTTCGCTTTCTTTGGTGACGGGCATCACGCCGACGACCTTGCCGTTCTTGTCGGTCGTTTTCATGTTGATGACGCCTTTGCCGCCGCGAGTTTGCACGCGATATTGGCCGAGTTTCGTTTGCTTGCCGAACCCATTGCTCGTCACCGAAAGCATCTGGTCATCACCGCTGACTGCGCATACGCCCACGACGTAATCTTCGCCTTGCAGGTTAATGCCGCGCACGCCGCGCGCCTGGCGTCCCATGTCGCGCACGTCGTCTTCTTCAAAACAAATCGCCATGCCTTCATACGTCGCCAGGAAGATTTTCTTTTGCCCGTCAGTCGTTTCAATGGCGATCAACTCATCGCCTTCGTCTACGCCGATGGCGATGATGCCGTTGGCGCGGATGTTGGCAAAAGCCGATAACTCAGTCTTTTTGATGACGCCCTTGCGCGTCACCATCACGACGAACTTCCCTTCTTCAAAGTTGCGCACGGGAATTACGCCTGCAATCTTTTCCGTACCCGGCAAATTAATCAGGTTCACAATCGCCTTGCCGCGCCCCGCAGCTTGCGAATCAGGAATTTCATGCACCTTCAACTTATAAACCTGTCCCTGCGCCGTAAAGACCATCAGGTAACTATGGGTCGAAGCCACAAAGATATGTGACACCACATCTTCGGTTTTCGTACTCATCCCCTTGCGCCCCGTGCCGCCCCGGCGTTGCGCGCGATAGGTCGTCACCGCCGTGCGTTTCACATAACCCGAAAGCGTCAGCGTAATCGCCACGTCTTCATCGGCAATGAGGTCTTCGAGCGTAAGTTCGACGCCGCTGTCAATAATCTGCGTGCGACGTTCATCGCCGAAGTCTTTTTGAATCGCCTTGAGTTCCTTGACGATGACTTCGCGCAGCACTTTTTCGTTGGCGAGAATCTCTTCGAGTTCGGCGATAAGCTTGATCACCTCTTCGTATTCATCCACCAATTTTTGTCGTTCGAGCGCAGCCAGTCGGCGTAACTGCATATCCAAAATTGCCTGCGCCTGAATTTCGGAAAACTTGAAGCGCGTCACCAATCCGATCTTTGCGTCCTCGGTCGCACGCGAGCCGCGAATCAACTTGATGATCTCGTCAATAATGTCAATCGCCTTGATGAGACCTTCTAAAATATGCGCGCGCGCTTTGGCTTTCTTCAGTTCATACATCGTGCGATTGCGCACGACTTCGCGGCGAAAGGCGATGAACTCGTTCAGCGTTTCCGCAATGCCCAAAATGCGCGGCTGCCCGTTCACGATGGAAAGGTTAATCATGCCGAACGAAGTCTGCATTTGCGTGAGCTTATACAGCTTGTTCAGCACGATCTGGGCAATCGCATCGCGCTTGAGTTCGATGACGATGCGGACTTTTTTCGCCGCCGTGCTTTCCCGATCCGTTTCGTCGCGGATTTCAGAAATGCCTTCGATTCGCTTTTCGTTGACCAGCCCGGCGATTTGTTCGACGAGTTTGGCTTTGTTTACCTGATAAGGAATTTCGGTAATGACAATCGCGTCACGTTCCGTTTGACCGCGACCGATTTTGTCTACTGCCGCGCGTGCGCGCACCTGCATCACGCCACGTCCCGTCTCATAAGCCTGCTTGATGCCCTCGCGCCCATAAATCATCCCGCCCGTCGGAAAGTCAGGCCCTGGCATGATCTTCATCAACTCAACCGACGACGTATCAGGTTTTTTAATCAGTTGAATCGTAGCTTCGATAACTTCGCTCAAGTTATGTGGCGGAATTTTCGTCGCCATACCAACCGCGATACCGTCCGAACCATTCACCAGCAGATTCGGCACGCGCGTCGGCAACACGGTCGGCTCCTGCTTCGACTCGTCGTAGTTCGGTACGAAAGGAACCGTCTCTTTTTCAATGTCCGCCAACATCTCCGAAGCAATACGTGTCAGGCGCGCTTCGGTGTAGCGATAAGCCGCCGCCGCGTCGCCATCCAGGCTTCCCCAGTTCCCTTGCCCATCAATCAGCGGATAGCGCAGCGAAAAGTCCTGCGCCATGCGTACCATCGTGTCATAGACTGCCGTATCGCCGTGCGGGTGATACGCGCCCAGCACGTCACCTACGACGTTGGCTGATTTCTTGAAGGGCTTGTTATGCGTCAGCCCTTTCTCATTCATCGAGTAAAGAATGCGGCGATGGACCGGCTTCAAGCCATCGCGCACATCCGGCAAAGCGCGTCCAATAATGACGGACATGGCGTAGTCCAAATAGCTACGCCGCATTTCGTCTTCAATGTCTATGTAATTCTTGAGTTGATTTTCCATAAATTGCAGTGATTTATTGCTTCGACAACGACGTGTTGTTTCAGTCTGCGAATCAGCGGGCTATTGATAAAGCCGGTCGTTTTTAGAATGAAACAAACTTTCCATAAAAGGGATATTTCTGAATTGTTCCGGTGCTGTTTTAAGACGGCATTTTATCCGCTTAACCGCTCGTAAACAAGGCAGATGGCGTAATTTCAGGCCCAAAATTAAAAAGGCCAGTCCCGTTTCGACAACGGCACTGGCCCTTTTCCTACGTAGGATTAACGAATCGCATTATTGGGGGCTCGCCGCAGCGGCAGCCGCTTCCGCAGCTTTCTTCTCGGCCTCTTTCTTTTTATTCAAAGCAACCGCTTCATCGTTGATTTTCTGAGCCAACGCACCAAATTCCTTACGCTTAGGTTCTTCTTTGGTCATATATTGCAACTCACGATAGAGTAGTGCTTTATAAAACTTGCTATCCGGCGACTGTGGATCTTCGGCCAGGGACTTCTCAATATACTGCATGCCTTCATTTGCACATTGCATAGCTTTGTCTCTGTCCTTCAAAGCTTCAGGAGAATAGGCCATGTCACGATAGTGGAAGGGGTCCTGACTCTTTTTGTCAGAATAGCGGTTGGTCTGGTTATTGGAACACTGCCATTTCTTCACGCCTACCGAATAATAGGTGATCGCTTTAGTCGTTTTGTCGGCACATTCGCCGTCCGCCCGCTTTAACATCCAGATAATGTTGTTATCGGTGTCGTCGAGGTCGGAGTAAATACTGGAAATATAACCGAGCGCACTATCACGAATTTTGCAATCATTGTTCGAGAAGTCTAAGGCTTTCTTAAAAGTATCAAGTACCTGTGGCGCTACTTGCTTACGCTCGTCTGCGCCGAGGCCCTGAAAAGTTTTGTACTGTGTTGCCCCGTAATACAACCAAGCCACTGCGTTATTCGGAACCATGTCTACCGCTTCTTTGAAGTAGGATTCCGCAACCTTGGTTTTCCCACCGTTGTAAGCAATGGCTCCTTGATTGAGCTTGTCTTTGGCAATCACTTTCTTGGTGAATTCACACCCTGAAGTCATAACCGTTGTACCCAACAATGCCGCTAATCCAAGTGTGGTAATCGTACTCGATAAGACTCGCATAACGTTTTAGAACTCTCTCTCGACTGGTTAAATTCGGAAATCAAGTAAATGAAGCTTGATTTCAGGTTACTGATCCAAGCCTTCGATTTGCAACCCGATGGGGCCGCCTCCCGCTTTCTTTACCTGATCAATCACTTTCACCACTTCCCCATAAGGCAAGGTCGTCGGGCCTTTGATAAACACCGCTTTGCGGTCAGCCGGACGCCCATTGAGCGCCTTGTCAAGCTGCTTATACAAATCATCCAACGACGGGGCTTCCTGCGTATTCAATTTGTACCCGCCGCCTTTGGAAACCGTCACCAATAAACTCAAAGGGTCGGGCGGCAGATTCACTTGGTCTTCCGGCGGTTTTTCAGGAATTTTACTTTCAAAGCGATGCGGCTTTTTCGGGCTGATTACCATAAAAATAATCAGCAACACCAAAAGCACGTCAATCAACGGCGTTACGTTGATATTAGGAGTAGCGCTTTCTGCTCCGCTGCCAGCACTCATTGACATAGTAACTTAATCTCCTCAGTAATATCTAAACACAACCTTATTCGCCCGGTTTCTTTTTATCGGCGACCAGCCCCAATTCACCGTATCCGGCTTCGCGAATATTCGTGATGACTTTGACGATTTCGCCGTAAGGAACCTGAATCCCACCCTTAAGATAAACGACGTGCGGGTCGGTAGGCTTAAGTAAGTCCATGCGGGTTTTGACCATGCTGACCAGTTTTTGCATGTCGCCATTGACCGCATCGCGCCCGACGTAAAATTGGCCTGGCTCAGGCACTGAAATGACGACCGCCGAATCTTTGGTGATATTGGCGTCTTCATCGGGGTTATCCCCTTTGGGAATCGCAACAGTTACACCCTGCTGCAACATCGGAGTGATAACCATAAAAATAATCATCAGCACCAACATAATATCTACCATCGGCGTTACGTTAATTTCTGAATTGAACCCCGAACTACCAGTACCTGTACTCATTGACATGGTTATGCCCTCCTAACTACCTTGTTTTTCATGAGTGTATGCCGTTAGCGATACAGTACGGTTGAGTGGCGAGGGGTTTCAGCCTCGCCACTCACCTTCGCTAATGGAGACTCGTTCAATTGCACGCACCGATTAACGGCGACGCTGTTTTAAGAAATAATCAACCAACTCCGCCGATGAGTTATCCATTTCCACTACGAAGTTTTCCACTTTGCTGGTGAAATAGTTGAACAACCACACCGCCGGCACAGCCACGAGCAACCCGAAAGCCGTCGTGAAAAGCGCTTCGGAGATACCACCCGCAATAGCGGAGATACCCGCCGACTCGGCATTTTTCATACCTTGGAAGGCGTTGATAATGCCTGCCACCGTTCCGAACAAGCCTACGAAGGGAGCCGTCGAACCGATAGTCGCCAACCCCGAAAGGCCGCGCTTGAATTCAGAGACCTTAATTGCCGTAGCACGCTGCAAAGCACGCTTGGAAGCATCAATCGTTTCGCCGGAAGAATCGCCGCTGCCTGCCAACTCTTTCAGACCCGCGTTGACGACCATCGCCAAGTGGCTCTTCTTATATTTTTCAGAAAGGTTGATTGCTTCCTCGACTTTGGCGTTCTTGAGCGACGCCGCAACTTTGGGAGCAAACTCGCGGGACTGATTCTTCGCCGCGTTGTAGGTCAAAAAGCGCTCGACCCCAATCGCGATTGACCAAATAGACATGATCAGCAAAATAACAACGACCGCGATTGCGGTAGGACCAAGGTTGCGGATAACACCCATCAACGAAAAGTCAACTTCAGCTTCCGCCAATAACGGCAGAAAGGGAGTAGTTGCCAGATAAGTCTGACTTAACAAAGTCATCATGATGTCGAATTCCTCCAAATTAGCGATTACGGTAACCGCAGAAAAGCGCAGGCCATTATTCTGAAGGTTACTTGAGTTACTAACCTAACAGGCAAGTCGCCTGCTATAAGACACAACGAGTGCAGAAAAGTTCCCACCCGGTTTCGAGAAACCAAATAATTCGTTTATTGCAACGTAAAGTTAAAGGTCAAAATGCCCTGCACTTTGACCGGAACACCAGATAGCTCCGTCGGTTTAAAGACCCACTGACGAGCGGCTTGTAGCGCAGCTTCACGCAAGAGAGGATGCCCGCTGACTACGTCGGCACCAATCACGCGGCCTTCTTCAGAAATCGTAACTTGCACTTGCACTGCGCCTGCTGCGCGTGCCGCTTTAGCAATCGGCGGGTAAGGCGGTTGAACTTTCTTGAGCGCACTTCCTTGCAATACACCGCCCGACACATTGATCTTTTTCGGCGGCTCCGGTTTAGCAGTAGGTTCAGGGGTAGGATCGGGTTTCGGCGGCGGCGGCGGCGGCGGCGCATCGCCCATGCCTCCCGTGACTCCACCAGCCACACCACCGGGTTGTCCACCCGGTACGCCACCCGGCACGCCACGCGGCACCGCAGCAACTACGGGTTTCGACTGCACTGTCGTGGCATCAGGAATTTTTTCCGGCGGTTTGGTAGGCGGAGTGAACGTCGTGACAGTCGGTACATCACGAACCACAGGCGCAGCCGGTGCAGGCGGTGCCGGAGCCGGTGGTGGCGGTGGCGCGACCATCGTGGTCACGTCCAGGGCATCTGCCAAATTGGGATTCAGAAAAAAGATTGATGCGACGGCCCCCGCTATTACTAGAAGCCCGTAAATCAAGGTCGTCACCAAGAGAAAACTCGTGCTGCGAGTGTTGTCGCCTTTATGCGATGACGACTCTGGTAGGTTGTCGAACATAGCCTATCGTCCTCCGTTTACTACTGAATACCGATGGGTCGAAGCCGTGGGAATCACGCCAATAAAATTCGCGCACTCTCTAACGTAAGCATAAAGAGTACTGAAATAACTCAAGCCCATTCAGCATGGTGAATGGAATATCTATTCAGTTTTCGTTTAGTTGAATGAAAGAAATGCCCGGACCTGACTCAGCACCTGTAACCCTGATTAACGTAGCGATCAAACTGCATTGACCCTTTAAAGATAACAGTGCATTGGAAACAAGTGAATCGTGGGATTGATTGCAGACTTGTCCCCTCACTGCGTGCCCGTGAGCCAGGTTACCGCGTTCCTTAACGCTTGTTATTCAATTTCAATTTTTGGATACAACTGTGTTTGATGGGTCAGCAACGCGGCGCAGTCTACTATCCGATATTAGTCTAGTCAAGACACCTTCACCGCTTTTTCCCCAACAATAAGGCCAGTCCAAAGAATGTTTTTTTACTTCTGTTGAACTGGCCGTATCAGACTTGAACGAAATGAACGAGGCGGCTTATTTCGCAGCCTTGCTGCCCTTGCGCGGCGCGATGGAAATGCCCGCCGCCGCCAAAGTTTGCGGGGTCACGCCTGCGGGAGCGATACGATTCGGCGCATCCGCATCGCCTGCACCTATTTTCACAGCTGCCGTTTCCGCCGTTCCGTTATTAGCGTTAGCCCGCCAGTTTTCCCACCACAACATAAAAGGGCTGGCGATATAGATGGACGAATAAGTACCGATCAAAATGCCGATGACCAGCGCCCACGAGAAGCTCTTCAACACTTCGCCGCCGAAGAACAACATCGCCAATACGGTGAGAAATGTCAGCCCTGAAGTGATGATCGTACGTGAGAGGGTTTGATTGATGGCGTCGTTCGCCAGCTTCTCTAAGGGTTCGCGGCGTTTGGTACGCATCGTTTCGCGTATGCGGTCAAAGATCACGATGGTGTCGTTCATCGAATAGCCGACCAGCGTCAGCAACGCGGCAATCACCGTAAGATTGATCTCCCATTGCATGATCGAAAAGATGCCGAGCGTAACCAGTACGTCGTGAACGACAGCGATGATCGCGCCTACGCCAAAGCCCCACGATTTGAAGCGAAAGGCCACGTAAATCAACATCCCCAGGCACGCCACAATTGTTACGTAAATCGCGCGGTTGCGCAGGTCAGCGCCGACTTGCGGACTCACGGCTTCGGCCTGTTTGAGTGACGCTGCGCCCGAGAAAAAGTTTTGCGAGAGCTTATCGAAGGTCGCGCCATCAATGCCGTTCAGGTTTTTCAGGTCGTCGAAATTGGCAATCAACCCGCCGCGTTCTTTTTCGCGAAAGTCCGCGATGCGCGTCGCCAGTTCGTCTGCTTTAGTGGAATCAACCCCGAGCAGGCTGGCGAATTGGTCGCGCAGCAGGTCTTTGCCTGCGGTGTTGATATCGGTTTTGTTTTGCCCCGACGCATCGTTGAACGTCGCTAACGCCGCCAGCACCTGTTGCTTGCCTTTGTCGGCTTCACCTGAAGCGTCTTTCGGCAAGCGAATGAGGACTTCGTTTTTCGGCGGCTGGCCGATTTGTTCGCCCACCTGTTGCAAGGTGATTTGCGAACCGTCAATGCCCTGCTTTTCGAGCGCCGCGCGCAGCCGGTTCAGGTCGGGCGTTTGTTTGAACTTCACGTTCGCCATCGTGCCGCCCACGAAATCCACCCCCATGTTAAGGGACTTGCCACTGCGCGCGCGGGAAATGACCGAAACCAGTCCCGCCGCAATCAGCACCCACGACAACCCGATGAAAAACATCTTCTTGCTCAAGAAGTCGTAATTAGCGTTCTTAAAAATCTCAATCATACATTCACCTTTTCAATACAAATCTTTCCAGCGTCTTTCCAATTTTCAACTTAGATGCTGAGGGTTTCGGCCTTGCGTCCGCCACGATTGATCGTCCACATATACATCGAGCGCGACACGTAAACCGACGTGAACAGGTTCGCCAGCAAGCCGATGGTCAGCGTCACGGCGAATCCGCGCACGGGGCCGGTGCCGAACAGATACAGAAAAGCCGCCGACACAATTGTCGTCACGTGCGTATCAATGATCGTCGTCAGGGCTTTATCAAAGCCGATGTCTACCGACGACTGTATGCCTTTGCCATGCCGCAACTCTTCACGGATGCGCTCAAAGATCAGCACGTTAGAGTCTACGGCCATACCGATCAGCAAGATGACGCCCGCGATGCCCGGCAGGGTCAGCGTAGCGCCAAAGGCCGCCAAGCCCGCCAGCAGAATCAACAGGTTCAACACCAACGCCAGCAC
>JABFSD010000414.1 GCA_013140935.1 Acidobacteriota bacterium | reverse complement strand
CCGTTTGGTTAATTGGCGGCGAACACGTTCAACCGCTTGCACCGCACTCACGTCCAATCCCATCTCGCGCAAACGATGCGGCGCGAAGTTCACGCGCTCTGCTTCGCCGAATAAATCCAATCGTTCGAGCAAGTCGCTCGGCCCAATGCGCTGCGCGGTTTTGTTGGGCTGCGACGTACCTTCGCCCAACAAGTTGCGGGTGTATAAATCACGTTCGCCCATCAACGCCGCCAACGTGCAGCCTTCTGCCGCCACGCCGCGCCGTTCAGCTTCGACCAGCAAGCGCGCCTGTCGCGGATGCAGCGGCAAACGCATCATCGCCTTGCCCGTATTCGTCAACGCGCCCGTCGCATCAAGCGCGCCCAACTTGCGCAACAGCGCATCGGCGGCTTCGAGTGCAGCTTTCGCAGGTGCTTCAAACCAATCGAACGCAGCCAAATTCGTCACGCCCGCCGCGTGCAATGCCAACGTGGCTTCGGCCAAATCGAGTCGTTGAATGTCGGGCGCTTCGTGCAACGGACGCGCCTGAAAATCCTGTTGCGTATACAGCCGCACGCATCGTCCCGGTCGCGTGCGTCCCGCGCGTCCGGCACGTTGCGTGGCCGAAGCCTGACTCACGCGCTGCGTCGTCAACGTTCCCAAGCCCGACCACGGCGAATGCTCCGCGACGCGCGCTAACCCGGAATCAATCACCGCGACAACGCCGTCAATCGTGACGGAACTTTCCGCCACGTTAGTCGAGAGAATCACTTTGCGTTTTTCTGCCGAACGCACCGCGCGATCTTGTTCCGCCGCCGGCAATTCGCCGTGCAACGGCAACAGCAACAAGTCATGTTCGCGCGCCAGCTTTTCACACGCCGCTTGCGCGCGACGAATCTCAGCCGCGCCGGGCAAAAAGACCAACACATCGCCATTAAGTTTTTCTGCCAATAGTTTTTGCAAGGCACTCGCAACCTGTTCGGCCAACGGACGCTGGTCTTCGCGCGCGGCGAATTCAAGCGCCACATCAAAGCGTTTGCCTTCGACGCGCAGCGTTTCAGCTTGCAGGTAATCAACCACCGGCGCGGCTTCGAGCGTCGCCGACATCACGACCAGCTTGAGGTCAGGCCGCGTCGTGCGTTGCAAGCGTCGCAACAACGCCAACGCTAGATCGGCTTGCAAGTGGCGTTCGTGAAATTCATCGAGAATCACGATGCCTGCTTTCGTCAATTGCGCGTCAGACAACAGGCGGCGCGTAAGTACGCCTTCCGTCAAAAAGCGGATGCGTGTGCGGGCGCTGCTGATTTCATCGAAGCGCACTTGATAGCCTACGGTCTCGCCCAATGCCTCGCCGCGTTCTTCGGCGACGCGCTTCGCTGCCATGCGGGCCGCGAGGCGACGCGGTTCTAGAATCCAGATTTCTTTGCCGGTAGCTTCTGACAACGTGGGCAACAACGCAGGCGGTACGCGCGTGGTTTTGCCGGTACCGGGCGGAGCTTCGAGCACGAGATTGCTGGTTGAATGAAGCCGCGCGATGAGTTCGGGCAGGGTGTCATCAATAGGTAAAGAGGGAAGTGAAGCGGGAGATAAGAAGGGTAAATGCTGCATGCGTGCGAGAGGGCGATGATAGCGATTGATGAATGCTTACGGCTTGCAAGTGTAGGGCAGGTCACACGCATTCGCCAATCGTTATAAGCGCCTGATTTAGTTGTTTTCCCATCGTTGCCTGATTGTTTTATCGCGATTTCAGTTGCGTACGACCTTGTCTGGTTCCTTTGCCAGAAAGAACATTCAAGAGCGAAATCTTTTCCAGTAAAGGAGCCCAGACTTACATTCAAAGTACAGCCAACTCGAGTTGATTGGTTGTCCTTCGAATAACCTCTTATGCGGCATCGTTGAAGGCTATCAATTTATTTTGACGATGAATTACCACGGATTCATCCGAACCTCAGTGAATTTATCCAGAATTTCGCACGTACCTTTCACCGAATCATGCTTTGCCCACACAAACATAAAGAGCTAGCAAAATGGAACACCGTTTGCGCATTTACCTTTACGAAGATGCTTAACTGAAATTGGAGAGGTATCCATTTTGGGCGAATCGCTGAACTGGATGTGTTGCCAATTTTCTGAACAGAAATTTCAAGGAGGGAATTTAATGAAAAACAGAGCAATGATTTTGGGTGCGCTGTGTTTGAGCCTGTGTTTATCGGCTTTCGCGCAAACCAGTCGCGGCACGGTGAATGGCGTAGTGACCGATACGGCAGGAGCCGTCGTGTCTGGTGCGACGGTGGTCTTGACCAATACGGCCACCAACGTGAGCCGCACCGCGACCAGCAACAGCGAAGGCGCTTATCGTTTCGATGCCGTAGACCTCGGCACTTATAACATCAAAATTACCGCGACCGGATTCGGCGCGGTCAACAAAACCAGCTTGCTGGTGAACGCCAATCTCACGACGACGGTGGACATACAACTCGCCGCGGGCGTGACGGAAATGTCAGTGGACGTGACCGCCGAATCCGGTGCGTTGCTGCAAACCGAAGCGCCCGTGCGCGGCGGCAACATTGACGTGAAACGCATCGTCGAGTTGCCGATTGCCGGACGCAATCCGGTAAGTCTGGCGCTCACGCTGCCGGGCGTTTCGACCAATCGTTTCGGCTTCGGCACTTCGACGTTTTCAGTCAATGGCGGTCGCGGACGTTCTAACAACTTCCTGATTGACGGCACTGAGAACAACGATATTTCGGTGGCGGGGCAAGGCTTCCAGATCAAGAACCCTGACGCGGTGCAGGAAGTTTCAGTGCAAACGTCGAACTATGACGCTGAGTTCGGACGCGCGGGCGGCGCGGTCGTTAACACGATTACCAAGTCGGGCACGAACTCAGTGCGCGGCACGGCTTCATGGCAATACGACTCGACGCGCGACGATGCGTTGACGAATACGCAATCGTTGTCGCCGGTGCTGCAAGCGCGCGGTTATGCGCCTTATGGCACGGAACATTTTTTCTCCGGCACGATTGGCGGCCCGGTGAAATTGCCGAAACTCTATGACGGCAAAGACCGCACGTTCTTTTTTGCGGCTTATCAAAATCAA
>JABFSD010000600.1 GCA_013140935.1 Acidobacteriota bacterium | reverse complement strand
ATCCAGCTCTTTGCCTGCGTCACCGGCGGCTTGGTATTCGCGCGCCGCCGTTTCAAACAGAGGAATGGCTTGTCGGGAAGCCGCGGCCTGATTGCGGCGCGCGAACCAGTCGGCTTTGGCTTCGGCGCGTTCGCCGTTGCTGCGGTGTTCGTCGGCTTCCGTTGCCGGACGCAACTCGTCGAGGCGAATCACGTATTGCCCCGCCGCCGCCTGTTTATCGGGGTTGCTGACGCTGATGCGATAACGGCTGGCTTGCGATGTGACGAAAGGAATCTCTTCCGTGCCTTCGGTTCCGTTGGGGCTGTCTATTTCGTAAAGCGGTTTGCCTTCGTGATCGGCCAACGTGAGTACGATGTCAGCGCCGCGTTGTTCGACGATGATTCTGAAATACTGCCGCGCTTCAACGTGAAGTTGATAGGTGTGGGTTTGTCCGCCCGCGAGCGTTTTGAGCAAGGGGGCACTGGTGAGCATCTCTACGTCTTGCGCGTTGGCGTGTGTGTATTCGCTCAGTGCGAACACGAACCAACCAAGCGCGATCACTACCCACCATTGAACGGTATTGCGTGAAGCCAAACGAGTGAACATGCACAGCCTCCTTGCGATGTTGTGGGGCGAAACACAAGCTGCTTCGCTGAAAAGTATGCGGCATCAATGGGGGGAGAAAACGGCTGTTGCGAGATTGTTCTGAAGGTTGGCGCGGCTGTCAATGTCGCGCTGCCAGTGCGGGTTGGCAGCCGCGCGCAACCAGGTACGACGAACGGCTTATTGACGGACTATGAGGAGGTGCGTCCACTGCGCCGTCAGAGTCACCGCCTGCGTTGGGGAAAAGCTGCCATCTTGTTCCAGGCGTCCGATCACCGCAGTCCCGTCTGCGTTGTAAAGCATCAGTTCATCCGCCACGACGAGCTTGTTATAACCGGCGCTGAATACGCCGTCGTAGTTTCCCGCCGCGCTGAATTGTCCGTCCCGATCAATCTGCCCCAGCATCACGTTGCCGTCGCTGGCGCGGTAAAGAAAGAGATGGTTTTTCAAATTCACGATATGCGTGCAATCCGTCGTCAGGGCATTGAGCGATTGCGATTGCGCATACTTGCCGTCGCGGCTGAGGTAGCCGACTGCGCTCTGGCCGTCGTTGCGGTAAAAGAAAAGATTGCGGCCCGTATTTATGATGTGCGTCCAGCCTGTGATGAGCGCGCCGACAGGCAACGATTGCGTGGTCGTGAAATGGCCCGCTTCATCAATCTGGCCGACCGCCCCTAAGCCATCGCTGGCGCGGTAAAAAAAGACGCCTTCCTGAGCGCCGACGACGTGTGACCAGTTTGTGCCAATCGTACTGATTGCTTGCGTCTGCACGAGCCTGCCGTCACGGCTGAGATAGCCGATTGCGCCCAGCCCGTCAGCGCGGACGAAAAGCAGATGCCGTCCCGCGCTGACGATGTGCGTCCAATTGGCCGTCAGTCCGTTGATGGCGTCAGTCGTTCTGAACACGCCGTCGCGGTCAATTTGTCCGACGGCGCCCAGCCCGTCATTGCGGTAAAAGAAAATGCCGTTGTCCGCGCTCACAACGCGGCTCCATTCAGCCGTGAAGCCGTTGATCGCCTGCGTCTGCATCAACTCGCCGTTTTGATTGAGGTAACCGACCGCGCCCATTCCGTCGTAACGGACGAAGAACAGGTAATTGGTATCATCCTGCGCTTGGCCGACCACGCCGGCCAGCAACATCAAGCAGCCGATCAAAATTGCTGACAAAGAATGCCGTCTCATATTTGCCTCCTCACGTTCTCTCGGTTGTATCTTCCGCTTTTTCCCGCATCGCCGCGTTGGCGTCAGGAGCGGAATTGACGTGCGCCGGAATCGTTCATTGCGTGCGCCATCTGGTTGCGCCAATCCCGTTCTGCTACGCGCAGAACCTGGCTGGCGCTTTCACTTTTGGCTGGCGCACAGCGCAAAAGCATGTCGCTTCGTTTTGAGAAATTGTTCGGGTAAAAAAAATAACCCGCAGCACGAACGGCTGCGGGTTGCAGATGAAAGTGAAAGCGCAACGAATTATCTCAATTTCGGATCTATGGTGGCCTTGAGCTGCCCTCCCGGTTCGCTGGTGAATTGGGGCGACATCGTGATGAGGCGGCCCGCTCGCAGCGTGACATTGCCCATCGGTTGCAGCACGACGTCGGGCCCTACTTTGATCGTGTCGCTGGCAATGAACTCTTCGGTGCGATTCAGCGGACAACTGCTCAACAAAATTTCAGCGGGCGCTCGTTGCCCCGTGCAACGCAACACGCGTTCGCGCTGGTTGAAATAGTCCATCATCCGGTCGGCCATGCGTTCGAGTTGGCAACTGTTCGACGAATACCCGCCCGGAAAGATGCAAGTCTGGTCAACGTAAGCCTGGGCAAAACCGTCTACGCCCAGGTTGCCGTATTGGCGAATGTGTTCGAGTTCGTGCGCCCAGAGCCGCACGTTGCATTGCGCCTCTTCGGCTTTGGCGAACACGATCACATCCTTGAGCGTGATCGCGCCTTTGCCCTCCATCTCACCGCGAAACCATTGCAACGTACCGAGAAAGCCGCTGCCGGTTTTGTAACGCACCTGGTCGAGCATGGAAGCCGGAAACAGATGGGCGACCTGCGAACGAATGTGCGCCGGTATCGGTTGCGTACCCGCGCTCAACGCGGCTTCGCGCGAGAGCAAAATCCAGCCTTGCACCGGCAACCCTGCCGCGATTTGCTTTAACTTCAGGGCGTTGCATATCGGGTCAAGGCCGCAATCACGATGTACGCCGATGCCCCAGGATTGGTAATTGAAATTCATCAGTTGCCGGGGATCGTCACAATCGCTTTGCGCCCCAACGGTCGGCGTCAGGCCGACGCCCAGCAACCAGCCAATGAGCGCCATCGTAAGGAGGACAATCAAATTGCCGCGTTTTGTCGTTGTTTGTCTCATATTTTTCTCCTGTTCGATTTCAAGTGGATGTCTATTGCAAGGTGACCAGCACGAGTACCAGCCCTTTGCCTTGTTTCAAGCCGGTCATCGCCTTGCCGATAATCGCGCCGTGCGCGCGCGTCGCGTGCGCCGC
>JABFSD010000712.1 GCA_013140935.1 Acidobacteriota bacterium | reverse complement strand
CGCGCAAGCTGCGCGGTGTGACGATCAAGGTGTGGGGAATGTGAATTGACGATTCCCGGAGGAAACATATCGTGGCTGACCAAGTGATTTTGACGCAGGTAGACAACAAAGTAGCGACGCTGACTTTTCACCGTCCCGAAAAATTGAATGCGCTGTCGCGCGAGTTGTTGCAGCAATCCATTGATACGTTGCAACAGTGGGGACGCGATCCAGATGTCGGCGCAATCGTCGTCACCGGCGCAGGCCGCGCGTTCTGCGCGGGCGGCGACGTCAGCAACATGGCGCAAGAACACGAAACGCCGCTGACGCTCGAACAACAAATTGACAGCTTGCGCGAAAGGCAGGAGCTTTCTTGGCTGTTGTATAACCTGCCCAAAGTCACCATCGCCGCCGTCAACGGACACGCGATGGGTGCGGGCCTGGGCGTAAGTCTGGCGTGCGATTTACGGTTTGCTTCAGCGAACGCCAAGTTCGGTACGGCTTATGCGAAAGTCGGATTCGGCGGCGATTTCGGTACGACGTGGTTGCTGGCGCGGTTGGCGGGCGCAGCCAAAGCCAAAGAGCTTTTCATGCTGGGCGACATCATTGACGCCGCCGAAGCCCAGCGCATCGGCCTCGTCAATCGCGTCTTGCCACACGACAACTTGTTGAGCGAAGTGCAAGCTCTCGCCGCTCGCATCGCGCACGGCCCGCTGACGAGTTATCGGTATATGAAAGCCAACGTCAATCTGGCGATGACGACCGACTTTCGCACGCTGCTTGATCGCGAAGCCGAAACCCATCTGCGCTGCGGTCAGACCGAAGATCATCAGGAAGGCGTGCGCGCGTTTCTCGAAAAACGTCCGCCAAATTTTTCAGGCCGTTAGAATTCGACCGCTATTTCCGCCACAGCCAGCGCAACGAATCAGGCAAGATCGCGCGTCCGTGCCGGTCGCTGTGAAAGCCGCGTCCGTAGTCAAACCTGTAGTCATAGCCCATAAACGCCAGTGATTTCGCCATCTGTTGATTGGCGAGCGGCCAGTTGCCGTTGGCATTGTCGAGATCGTTGGCACCGTCCTGCAAAAAAACGCGAATGTTTTTCTTCGGCGTCTTGCGAATCAGCGCTTCGTAATTGTGTCCGCCCGCGCGCACCGTAGGCCCGGCGGCGATGTTGGTGAAGCTGCCGACCCACGACAGCACTTTGCTGAATTCGTTGGGACGTTCCCACGCGACGGTGAAAGCGCAAATGCCGCCGCTGCTGATGCCGGTGATGGCGCGCATCTGCGGGTCTTTGGTGAGGCGATAGTTCTTTTCGACTTCGGGAAAAATCTCTTCCAACAAAAACCGCGCGTATTGATCGCTTAACGTGTCGTATTCAAAGCTGCGATTCGGCCGTCCATCTGTTCTCGTTCCCGGCGGCAAGAAGATCGCAATCATCACCGGAAGGTCGCCTTGCGCGATCATGTTGTCGAGCATCACCGGCATGTAATTACGCGGGTTCTGTCCGTCCTGAAACACCATCACGGCGGCAGGTTTGTCGGCGTTATATTGCGCCGGCACATACACCCACCAATCGCGCGTCGCTCCGTCAAAAATCTTGCTCGTGTGTTTCGGCATTTGCATGACTTTGCCTTTGGGCACGCCGGGCTTTTCTTTGGTTTCGGGCGGCGTGGTGTAAACCTCAAGCTGCCCGGTGCCGACCTGCACACGCTTGCCGTCCACTTCGTATTGCCACCGCACCGCATCACCCCAACCGAAATGTTTGACGCCCGCGAATACGTTAGTTTCGCCAATGCGCGCGAGCGGCAAGCCCTGTTGCCAATGATCGAACATCACGCGCACCTCTTTGGCTGCTGCGGCTTCGATGACCCACGCCACGTCGAGTTCTTCCGCTTTCGGCGCGAGCGGCTTCGCCAACTCGTTGCCGAAAGTTTGCCTTACGCGATTGACCAGCGCCTCGGCTGCCGCGCCCGTCGGCTTGGCGTTCAACGCGGTTTCGAGCGCGTTCACGGTCATCAAAGTGTCTTGGGTGTCTTGTCCTTTAACGGCGACGGAAAACAACACGATCAACAAAGCAGTCTTTGCCCACTTCATAAATTCAAGCTCCTTGTTTTGGTTGGAATGGATAATGCTCGCCAGTGGCGCGGACTCTAGCACCGGCTATAATGCCGCGCCAGAAAGGAACGACCTTATGTCTACGAACACAGCAGAAAAAGTTTTCAAGCTCATCGAAGAATTGCCCTCGCTCGAACGAGTGAAGCTGGATGAGTTACTCGCGCAACCAATCATCGAGACGGTCAAAAAGAAAGAGCCGCCTGCCAAGATCACACGTTGCGAACCGTTGCCTGACCGCTCACGCGAACATGCTTGGGTAAAAGAACACAAAGACGATTACGCCGGGCAATGGGTAGCGCTCGATGGCAACCATTTAGTCGCAGCGAGTTTTACAGCAATGGAGGTGGTAAAGGTAATTGACACGAAAAGCCCTAATCCGCCTTTATTGATTCGTGTGCCTTCACCGGGTGATTTGCCTTACGTCGGTATTTGACCGCTATGAAACAAATTTCTTTTGACGAAGAATTCTCATACCCGGACCGCGAAGAAGGAATTTCGTTGGATGTAAAACTAACGTATGCAGAAAGCGTGATGGTGGTTAATGCGAAAGTGGATCCAGGCTCTTCGGTCTGTCTTTTCACGAATGAAATTGGCATCGGGCTGGGCATCCCTATCGAACAAGGCATCCCCAAGCGATTAGGTGGACTCACCGGTTCCATTGAGGCTTACGGTCACGAAGTCATTCTGCACATCGGAGACATCGTTTTTCCGAGTCTGGTCTATTTCGCCAAATACCCCGGCCTCGAACGCAATCTGCTGGGTCGGCAGGGTTGTTGGCGCAATCTCAAGCTGGGCGTGATTGATTACGATTGCAAACTTTTTATCGGCCCTTACGACGGATGAGATCGCCTGAGCTTTGGGCGTTTGCCGCATCCGCAGCCTGTGCTATCTTTCGCCGCGAAAAATCATCTCGCGCCCGCAAGGGCTTCCTAACTAAACAACCTTTGAAGTGAGTTGACGATGAACCATCGGATGAAAAGTCTGATT
>JABFSD010000474.1 GCA_013140935.1 Acidobacteriota bacterium | reverse complement strand
ATCGTGCATGATTTGCGATTGCTTGACGTTGACTACGCGGTCTGCCGAACCGTGAATCAACAGAAACGGCGGATCGTTGGCGTCTATATGTGCGACGGCGCTGGCGGCGCGCGCTTGGTCTGGACAATCCGCCGCCTGACAACCGAGAAAGGTCACATTGCCGCCCGGCGGACGCGGCGCGGCATTTGGATTCGCATTCGCTGGATTGGCATTCGGCGGTGGCGGCGGCGCGCCCATTTGCGTGAAATCGAATATGCCGTACCAAATCGCCGCGCCGCTCACGCAATCAGATTCCTCCGGCACTTTCGTAGCGCCTGAGCCAGTCGCTTGCGGCGGCGCAAGTTTCGCATCGCCGCACGACACCGCAGCCAATCCCGCCAGTTGTCCGCCCGCCGAACTGCCCCAGATGACGACGCGGTTTTTATCAATGCCGTATTTCGCCGCTTGCGAACGCAACCAACGCAACGCCGTTTTCGTGTCGTGTTCAGCGGCAGGAAATTTCGCTTCGCCGCTCAAGCGATAACGAATCGAAGCTACCACGTAGCCCTTCCTCGCCAACCCTGCGAACACGTCGGGAAAGTCTTCAATCGCGCCCGCATTGCGCGGACGATCTGCCGCCCAGCCGCCACCCGCAACGTATACGACCAACGGACGCGCGCCGGTTGGTTGACCGGGTGGCAAATACAAATCGAGTTTCAAGGCGCGATAGCCGGGAATGAATGAATAGGTCAAATCAGGCAAGCCCGTGACGCCGCCCGCAAATTTCACTTCGGGTTGCGGGTAGCGTTCTTCAAGGATGGCTTCTTTGCCGGTGGCGACTTGGGCGAAGGCCGTTGTAGTGTTGAGCGGGAACAACGCATAAAGTGTCACAAATAGGAAAGAAAAGAATTTTTGTAGCGATAAGTGCATGTTTATTCTCTCAGAGTTTGTCCAACCAGAAGTTACTCGTCAGGTTTATCATCAGGAGGATTTGTTTTAAGAATTCCTCGACGCTCAAGCGAGGGTAACAACCACAGAAAAAGTAAGCACCAGCAACCCACGCCAAAAATAGGCGCAATCAGCCAGGCCGCTACCTTACCCCACGGTTTCGGTGCAATACCGGCAATGAAGGCAGCCATCAGAGCAGTCGGAATGACGATGACAAGCAAATCTAGTAGCGTCCATCCTGCTTCATATCGGCGGTTGAATCTTTTCATTTGCTTCTTTGCCCCACCTGCTTCAACCGCATTCGATTCAACAACATCACAAATCGACGCAGCACATTCTTCGCCAGTCACAACGCCGAACGATTAGCTCCGTTGGAGCGGCATGTTTATAGCAACCGGACGCAAACATTCCGCAAGCTCCGTGAGGAGCGAAATGTGTCACATGCCGCTCCTCACGGAGCTTAGGGAAATTGTCACGCCCGCAGCTATAAACATGCCGCTCCGATGGAGCTATGGAAAGGCGCGTTAAAACACGTACTTCAACGCGAACTGCATAATGCGCGGGTCTTGCGCAGTCAGGATTCTGCCGAAGTTGGCGTTGTTGAGCGCCACTACCGGAGCGTTCGCATTCAAGCGATTGGGTACGTTGAAGGTTTCCCAGCGGAATTGCACGGTCTGGCCTTCGCGCACGTTGAAGGTGCGTGAGAGTCCGGCGTCAATTTGCAAGGTCGAAGGATTGAGAATCGAAAACGGCGAGAGCGCACTTAACGTACCCGCTGCCGGTGACCCGAACGCAGCGCGATTGAGATAAGTGTCTACGGTTTTGGTCGCCGCATAAGGGTCAGCCAAAATTTGCGTAGCGCGTTGGCCGCCGACGCCGGTGAGCGCATTGTCTACGCCGGTGACGACGGTCGAGCGGTTGCCCGATTGCCGCCGCACGATGCCAGAGAGTTGCCAGCCGGTGACGAGCATGCCCAACGCCTTATTCGAGAATTTCGGCGGGCGCGCGACGAACGAAAGATTGACCACGTGACGGCGGTCTGAATCGCAATTCGCACGGTCGGCGCGGCGATTGTTCGGATTCACATAAGTCGGACCGGTGATTTCGGTCGTCGCCGGATCGCTGATGCAATGCGACAACGTCCAATTTGCCAACACGCTGAAATTGCCTGAGAGGCGGCGTTGCGCCGACAACAGCATGCCGTTGTAACTCGCCGTGCCGCCGTCATCAATCTGACCGATCGTGCCGTAAAAGGCTCCCTGCGTAGCGTTTTGCAAACTCAGCACGCGGCGCGCGTTCGTGTTAGCCAGCGTTGCGCCCGTGCCGAACACCGCCGGATTCAACTCGCGTCCCGTCCACAAATGAATCGAACTGTTGCCGAGATAGCTGCCCGCAAACAACCACTCGCCCACCTGGCGTTGCACGCTCAAGTTCCATTGCTGCAAATAAGTCGGCTTGATGTGCAAAGGCGTGTTCACATAAACACCCGCTTGCGGAAAGAAACTGTCAGTCGAGATTTTTGCCAGTCCGGGAAAAGGATTGCCGCCTGGATAAGTTTGATAAGGATTGGCGAAACCGCCTGCCGGATTTGCCAGCGTGATTTGCGCGCCCCACGGCGGATTGTTCGCAAAGCGCGTATTGAAAAACAGATGCGGCGTGTCATAGAAAATTCCGTAAGACGCGCGCACCGTCATCTTGCCGCTGCCTTGCGGATCCCACACCAAACCCAGACGCGGCGCGAACTGAGCTTTTTTGCTGAACGTCGTCGCCTTGCCCGGATAGCCCGCGTCGCCGGGGAAGATCAAACCCGCCGGAGCGTTTTTATACACCGAGCTTTTCGTGCCTGCCGCAAACGCCGCCGGTTCGAAATGGCTCACCCAACCGAAAGGATGTTCCATCGGCAGGAAGGGTTCCCAGCGCACGCCCGCATTGATCGTCAGGCGTGAACTCGCTTTCCACGAATCCTGAAAATAAGCGCCTATATAATTTTGGCGCTGATTGTCGAACACCGGATTCCCTTGCAGGAAGCCGCCGCTCAAGATGCCTGCCATGAAATCGGCCAGGGGCAAACCGGTGATTTGTCCGTTAAAAGTGAACTGTCCGTTGGTCGGGCGATTGTTCGTCGTGTTGATGTTGTTGTGAATGAAATTGACGCCGACCGCAAACTGATGCGATCCGCGAATCAAATCTACGTCTTCGGCAATTTGATAATTCGTCGAATTGAAATAACCCGGATTGGTCGCGCCCGCGCCAATCGCAAAGCCGTTGCCCGTGACCGTGACGCCGGTGAAACCTTTTTGCGGACTGAACACGGCGATGCCCAAATCAGCGGGCGAAAAATACTCATCCACCTTGCGGTTGTTGCGCGTGCGATTGAGCGTCGCGTGCGTAGAGAAAATCGTATTCGGATTGAGTAAAAAAGTATCGCCCAGCACGAACGAATGCGCGCGATTGAATTGGCCTACGCGGCTCATCGCCAGCACGTTCTTGCCGTCGAAGGCATTGGGGCTGGCGTAATCGGCGAAAAAATAACGGCCATATAGCGAATGCTTTTCGTTGAAGGTGTAATCAATCTTGCCGATGCTCTGATGTTCGTTGTTGTTCGCTACGATGCCGTATTGCAGCCTGCCGCATTGATCGGTCGGCGTCGGCACGAATTGCAAAAACTTGAGCGCAGGCGCGCTGATGCGCGTGGCGTCGAGTTTATTGCCGACGAACGGCCCGCCCAACGTGCGCGCGGTTCCGCCGTTGCAAGCGGCTGAAGCGAAGGCCGTGAAATCGCCAGCGCGCATCGCCGCCGTCGGCGCAAAAGCGATGGTCGTCGGCGGATTCGATTTTTCGATCTTGCCTTGATAGCCGCCGAAGAAAAACAGCTTGTTCGTTTTGATTGGACCGCCCAACACGCCGCCGAATTGGTTGCGCTTCAAGCTGTCGCGCGAAGTCGCAAAGAAATTCCGCGCGTTGAACGCATAGTTGCGTACGAACCAAAACGCATCGCCGTGATATTGATTGCCGCCGGTTTTGGTGACGACGTTGACCGCCGAAGCCGCGTGATGGCCGTAACGCGCGGGCAAGGCGCTGGTCTCGACTTTGAATTCCTGCAAGGCATCGGGGAACGGCATCGGCAGATTCAAATTGTTGAACGGATCGTTATGCGTGCCGCCATCCATCACATAAGTCATCCCGTTCGCCAGTCCGCCCGCCACTGAAATCGTCACCGTCGGAAAGTTTTTATTCGTATTCAAATCAGCCGCCGGAGCCGAAGTCGCCAGACCAGAAAGGAAAATCAATTCCGTAGCGACGCGGCCATTGAGCGGCAATTCGACGACGCGCTGTTGGTCAATGACTTGTCCTACGCCGTTGCTGACGGTTTCGACGCCCGCGACACCCGCTGTGACGCTGACGGTTTCGGTGACTGCGCCTACGTCAAGCGTGACGTTGATCTCAGGGTTTGAATTCACCTGCAACACGATGCCCGCTTGCACGAATGACTTGAAGCCGTCTTTGGTGACTTTGAGTTGATAAGGTCCGACCGGCAGGTTGGGCAGCGTATAGCCGCCCTCGGCATTGCTGACCGCCGTGCGTGCGAGTCCGGTGTCGGTTTGCGTGATGGTGATTTGCGCGCCGGCGATGACGTTATTGGTGCCGTCCTGAATCGTGCCGGAGACTTGCGAACCGGCGGTGGCTTGCGCAAAGGCGTTGAAGCACAGCAAAGCCACACAAATAGGGCTGCACAAAAGCAAAAGGGTCTGTCTGAACATAGAAGCTCTCTCCCGTGAACTGGTGAATATGCGACGGCTGGTTCAGTCGTCGGTTTAACGATGTCCTTCTCTGATGTTGCTAGCTGTTGGTTGGTATTCGGTCAGTCTGTGTGTCCCAGCAAACTGAAATATCAGTTATGCGGATAGGATAAGACTAGAAAGATTTGACTTTTTTTTAGGAGGATTCTGCCGTGAGGCGGCATTCGCGCGGCGTTTTGCCAAAGCGTTCCCGAAAACGTTTATCGAAATAACTCTGATCGCTGAAGCCCGTGAGTGAGGAAATTTCGGCGATGCTCAAGGTTTGGTCGCGCAACAACTGGCGCGCTTTGCCGACGCGCAACTGCGTCAGGTAATCAACGAAAGTCATGCCCGTGGCCTGTTTGAAAAAGCGCGTGAAATGCGACTGGCTCATGCCCACCATCGTCGCTGCTTGCGGAGCGGTAAGCCTTTCGCCGTAATTATGATTGAGATATTCCATCAACGCGCCTAACCGTTGCGCCTGTTCGCGGCGACGCAGATATTCAGCCTGCGCCATCTCAGAGGTTCCGAAATGCCGCGAGAGCAGATAGAGCATTTCTGAGAGATAAGCCTTGCAACCGATGCGCGAATACTGATCGGGCGGCGCGTCGAAATAACAACGCAGCAATTTATCTAACGCTTCGTGTACGGCGACAGCGGCTGATTCAGTAGCACGCAAAATCGGCAAGTAGCTTTCGGCCAATCCATAAAACGGCATCAGGTAAGCGTAATCGCACACCGACGAACCGAGGTTATAAAAGAGTTCCGATTTGAAATAGATGACGACGGCGCGGCTGTCAGATGCCGTGAATTCAAACGCGCCGTGCAGTTTGAGATTGTCTACGACCAGCACGTCACCCGCTTTGAAATCAATCAGCCGCTCGCCCATCTGAAAGCGTCCCGCGCCGCTGACCGGACAAAACAATTCCAGCCGGTTATGCCACGTCAGCGGTTCGCCCGTACGAAAAGTCTCGTAAGAAAACGCCTTGATGACGAAGGGAAACTCAGGATCGAGCGGCAAATGATGATGACGAAAATTGTCTACGAGATGGTCAATCGCGTAAGGCTCAAACCGCAGCCCCTGCGCAAAACTCTTCGCGTTGTTTCCTTTCGCTTTCATAAGAAGATGGCTTTCGTCCACGAAGTCACACGAAGGAAGACACGAAGAAATTGGACAGGATTTTCAGGATTTTTCAGGATGGACAGGATTCAGACAACGCTTGAACATCATCGGTTGTTGGTTCATCCCAGAAATCCTGCGAATCCTGTCTGATTCTTCTTCGTGTCTTCTTTCGTGTGCCTTTGTGGACGAGCTGCTTTATAGCCCAAACAACCGCATCGCATTGTCTTTCAAAATCAACGGACGCACTTCGTCTTTGATGGCGATCTTTTCAAAGTCCGCCAGCCAGCGGTCGGGCGCGATGAGCGGGTAATCGGAACCGAACAGTACTTTATGTTTCAGCAACGTGTTAGCGTATTGCACCAGCGTCGGCGAAAAATACTTCGGCGACCAGCCCGACAGATCAATATAAACCTGCGGCTTGTGCAAACAGATCGAGATGGCTTCGTCCTGCCAGGGAAACGAGGGATGCGCCATGATGATCGGCATGTCGGGGAAGTCTACGGCGACGTCGTCAATATCCATCGGGTTGCCGTATTTCAACCGCACGCCGCCGCCGCCGGGCATGCCTGTGCCGATGCCGCTGTGGCCGGTATGCATGATGACAGGCAGCTTGGCTTCGTTGAGAACTTCGTAAAACGGATAAACCTTCGGGTCGTTCACATGAAACTTTTGCAACGGCGGATGCAGCTTAAAGCCACGAAAGCCGCCCGTCGCGATCAATCGTTTCGCTTCGGTCAGGGCTTCGGCACCGCGCGTAGGGTCTACGCTGGCGAAGGCGAACATGATGTCGGAGTTCTCTGCCGCAAACGCCGCAATCTCGTCGTTCGGAATCGGCGGACGACCGGTGAGTTTTTCATCAACGGTGAAAACAACGCAGCCGATTTTGCGTTCGCGGTAATAGGCGGCGAGTTCGTGGCGATTGCGGCCTACGCCGGCTTTGCCGAAGTATTTCTGCGCGGCTTCGTTAGCGGCGTTGTCTTCGAGTTCGATTTCGAGATGGACGTGCGTGTCAATCGCAATGAGTTCGTTGGTATTCATGATTTTCCTTGTTCGTTATTTCGTGCAGGTGAAATTCTCTGCTTTGCTGGTGTCGCCGCTGCCTTTATATTTGGCCACCAGCGGATAAGCGCAATGCGGGCGCGTCATCACAGCGGCATTATTCACCGTCCGTTTACCCGCGATGGCATCGGGCGCAACTTTCTTTTCTACCCACTCGACGAGCGGCGTGAACCAATCGGCGTCGTCACAACCTACACCGCCGCGACAGTGGAACATGCCAGGGATCATATAGAGCTTATAAAACTCGTTAGTCTGTTTTGCGCCCAGCTTCTTTTGCACCGATTCGTAATACTCCACCGACATATTTGGATTCACGAGCGCATCAGCCCAGCCGTGGTAATGAATGATCTTGCCGCCGCGTTTTTTGATTTTGCTCAAGTCTGGATCGGTCGCGTCAATCAGTTTTGAAAACGCAGCGATTTGTGGCGGGTCTTTATCGAAATCGAATTGCTTCCACGTCCACGTCTTGCCGCGTTGCGGTTCAAAGGCCATGAATCGCATCGCGGTTTCGCCAAACGTCGCGCCCGCGCCGCCATCGCCACCAATGCTGCCTATCCAACCGCTACGGTTATTGACGGCGATTTCGGCACCGAGCGGTTGCCCTGGATAAAGCAGCTTGCCTTTCGAGTCGCGCACGCCACCGTATACTTTTTGCAAACCCTGCAACTGCGCCGCAGTGAAACAGTCTTTGCCATCAGTGTCGTTAGCGCATTTCGGCAAATCTTTCAGCGGATCGAATTTGCACTTTCGTGGGTCGTTGATGAGTCCGTCAGACACACCGTCCACGCCGTCGCATTTCTTATAAACCGCCTCGGCAATCAACGGCATTTTGTCGTGATTCAACGCGCCTGCGCCCGTCGCAACGGCCTGCGCGTTCCAGATGCCGCGCATGTTTTCGCCGGAGACTTTCAACACGGGCGCACCGATCACATAACCGTCGAAGTCTTCGGGATAACGTTGCGCTTCCATCAAGCCCTGCCGTCCGCCGGTCGAACAGCCTACCCAATAAGCGTATTTCGGCGCGCTGCCGTAATAAGCATTGATGAGCTGTTTCGCCAACACGGCAGTGTTGTGTACGGCGAGATAAGCGTAATCGAGTTTCTTACGGTCAGCGTTGGGATTATCCGTGCGCCGTTCGGCAAACGTACCCAACGGTTCTTTTTGCGAATCGTGCCCCGTGTCAGTCGTCGCCGTCGCGTAGCCTTTCTGCAAGCCCGCGTTCATTTGCGGCAAACTGAGATTGCCTGCGTATCCGCCGCCGCCGACCATATAAAATCGCTGGTTCCAATCAGTCGGCAGCTTGACGGCAAATTTCGCTTCGGGCGCGATCATGCCGCGCACATCGCAATGCGCGGGCGCTTGCGGCGTAGCGGCTATGGGCGTGGCCGATTCGATTTTGACTTTCGAGCCGCCGGTTTCAAACGTAGCGACAGCCAGCGCGGAACACTTCGCGTCGTTTGCAAACGCAGTGGTTGCGGACAAGGCGCACCACATTAAGCAGACAAGCATCGTGAAAAAGTTTTGTTGGTTCATGGTTCACCAATTGTACGGACAGTGCGATGTCAGTTTTGTGTTTCAGAAATTTTCCGCCAGCGGCTTATACTGCCGCTGCCAGACAACGCTGTGCGGAAAGGAATCTCTTTATGACAGAAATCACCGTAGAAAATCTCTTCAATCAGATCGCGCAACTACCGCCGCCGGAACAGTCCAGACTGTGGCGAATGATTGAGCCGTTAGCGAAGGCTGTCCCGGTTGAAAACGGCAAGCCTTCAACAGTTGTCGAAAATGGCACACCGCCAAAAAAGAAAATTGAGCCGATACCACTGCCAGACCGTACCCGCGAGATGCAATGGCTGAAAGAGCACGCACGCAAATTCATCGGCCAATGGGTGGCGCTAGACGGTGACCGTTTAATTGCTCACGGCCCAGATGCTAAAGCGGTTTACGCTGCGGCGCGAGCCGACGGCGCTTATCTGCCTATGGTAGATTCAATCGAAGACCCTGATCTGCCTTTCGTTTTTTAGCTATGCAAATTCAACGACTTGACCAGCCTGTTCAACTAACGTTCTCGCTGGCATTCCACTATGCCGACGATGCCAGCGGAATCATCATTCCCATGGCGGTGCGCTTTGCAGGGTATGCGATTGAAACTAAAGCAACCGTAGACCCTGGCGCGACCGTTTGCTTATTCAAACGCGAACACGGCGAAGAACTCGGCATCCCGATTGAGCGCGGTGAACTCATCACACTCGGTACGCTGGGTAGGCCGATTCAGGCATACGGTCACGAAATCGTTTTGCAAACGGGCGATATTGCTTTTGAAAGCATCGTCTACTTCGCCAAAGCTCACGGCCTCAAACGCAACTTACTGGGACGGCAAGGTTGGGCGCGCAAGATCTTGCTCGGCATCAATGACGACGATTGCATGCTTTACTTGAACAGCCTCACCTAAACAGCTTCGGGGGCTAATCGCCTTTCGCCTGATCCAGCGCTGCAAACGTACCGCCCTCTTCCGCCAATCGTTTCAACAACGGAGCCGGTTCCCACCAATCGCCGTGCGTCGCATGGAATTCGCACACGCGGTCGTAAACCTTTTTCACTCCCACCGTGTCGGCATACCACATCGGCCCGCCGCGCCAAGCGGGAAAGCCGTAACCATTAAGATAAACAATATCAATGTCGCTCGCGCGCAGAGCAAAGCCTTCTTCGAGAATCTTTGCGCCTTCGTTGATGAGCGCGTAAAGACAGCGTTCGACGATTTCAGTCTCACTGATTTCGCGCCGCGCGATGCCCGCTTCGTTAGCGGTCGTTTCGATTAGCGTAGCGACTTCGGCATCGGGAATCGCGCGCCGATTCTCATCGTATTTATACCAACC
>JABFSD010001111.1 GCA_013140935.1 Acidobacteriota bacterium | reverse complement strand
GCCCTAAACCGGTGCTGGGTTCTTCGCCTGGGCGGCGGCTGAAAAATTCATCGAAGATTTTTACTTTGAATTCATCGGGGACGCCCGGCCCATTATCACGGTAAGTGAGCTTGGCCCATCCATCGCCGTTCGTGAGCGAAACTTTGACGCGCAGTTTTTCGTCATCACCGACAATCTCTCTGGAATTTTGGATCATTTCGAGTAAGGCAACATTCAGCTTTTTGCCATCGGCTTTGATAATGAAAGGCCGTTCGGCGCAATCAAATTGCCACGCTCTCTCAGGCAGTGTAGTACTCAAGACGCTTTCGACTTGCTCGGCTAAATCAATATCCGTTAGTTCTATTTTCCATGATACAAGAGTCTCTTTGACACGCTGTATCATAGCGAAGGTTTCAGTTAAAATGCGTTGGAAATCCTTATTTACCGCTTTTAACTCGCCAGTTTGGCGCTCATGAGTGCGGTATTTAGCGAGGACAATTGGTAAGCACACTAGCCGCGTTGCCAAATTATGTAACCATGCATCTATTATCTTCTCTGATGTAATGATTTCTATCTCTTGATTCTGCTTTTGTTTTGTCTCAATGAAATCGATAGCCTGCTTAATAAAAAGTTCAACTAAATCAAGATGGTCGCGCTTGAAACCTTCTTCCCAGTTAATGGTCAACTTGCCCAAGGGTTTGTTAATCGGCCCTATAGGAATATCAAGCCAGTATTCTCCTTCATGTTTTTCTAACTCTTTTCGACGCTCTGGGTTTTTTACAGAAATAACCTTTAACCCGTATTTAGTTGAAAAGCTGGTGTGGTTTTTTAAGTCTTTCCTAAAACAAAAAATCAACGACTCTCCTTTCTGAATACTCATCCATGAGTCATTTCCGAGCGTGCCACGTCTAGCCAATTCCACTCTTCCATCGGAAAACCGTTTTTCATATGCAGGGTTTTTGAAGCCAAAAGAAAGCGTGCTGATAAGATGATCGTTATCTTTTTCATCTACTAAATATAAACGACCCCACTTATGACCGAGAAGGTTTAAAGGGAAAAGCAAAGATTTCATGGTTGCCTCAGACCCCATCAACAGCTGGAACGCTTCGAATAGCTGATAATCAATACTAAGGTCTCGAATATGCCCTAACACACCAACGGGTCTTGCTCTCCAATCTTTCAAGACGGCAGTGACGATTTCAACATTATAATTTTTATCATTATAAGTCAGTTTGTCGTGTTGAGTGCGCGGTTTCCCATCATCCAATGACTCTTTAATCTTCGTCAATATGGTATTAGGTATCATTTCTGCTGTCATTGGCTCGGGTGTCCCAAGCCAACCTGAGGGTCTCCTGAGAAACTGTCCAGCAAGTTTGTTGATATAGAGTAATCTTTGCAGGGGATCGGCGATTCCGACAGGTTCCGGTATTTTATCAAAAGCCGATTGCAATAAATTGACTCGTTCGCACAATTCAACAGCTACGGCTAATTGTTGCGCGAAAATTTTCAAGTCTTCCACCTCAGTCTCGGTAGGCACTGCGTCGTCGTTGCGTTCAATGTGAATAGTGCCGATGGCTTCGCCAGTTAAGTTGATAATAGGAACAAGGGCGATGGCTTTCATTGTAGCTAAGCGCACCACTTTTTTGGCAGTTAACGGGTGTTTTGCTGCGTCCGGGATAATTTCGGCTCTTTTCGTATAAATAATGTAGGACTGCAGGTCGGCAGGCTGCTTATTAGTTGTGTCGTCATACAGCGGATAATCAGTAGCTTCTGCTACATTTACCAGTGTGCTATCAGCGTTATCCACCACGCCTTGAATTCGCTTTCGTTCGGGGTCAACTAAGCAAAAGAGCACACGTTTATAGCCGAGGTTGCGCAATTCGCGTGCAGCCATTGTCAGCATTTGCCTCGTGTCATGAATGTAAAAGCCCAATCCTTGGAAAATCGAATTGATGACATCAAGGTGGCGGTCACGCACTTCGTGCCGTTGGCTTTCGTATTCGACAGTAATGGCATGCTCATAAGCGCTGACAAAGTTTTTGAGCAATTCCTCGACCAACAGCTTGCGTTCGCGGGAAACCACTACTCGCCCAGTGTAATTACAAACAGTCACGGCTGCCTGGCGGTCATTACGTAACGTCGGCAGGATAGCAATTGCACCGTATTGACTTAAGGTATCGGGGAGATGCCACAGACCCAGCGGAACGTTATTAGTGAGTGGGAGGATTTTGCCGACGGCTTTTTCGTAATCCTTGCTGACACGGGCAATGGGCGGCACATCATTGTAACGAGCGAGCAACACATTGTCTGTCTCTTGCCTAACCCATTTGCCATTACGCTGCCAGAAAGAGATTTCGCTGAAACCAAGCACGTAATAACTGCCGCGAGCAAACAAGTTTTTAACGTTTTCAACCCCTTTGGCGGCTTCAGCAAAAAGCGAATGGCAGAGCGACTTGACCAGTTCCGCGACATCCGCGCGGTCATCGGTCGAAGTGGGACGTAGGCGCTCTTCCGGCTTAAGTTGAGCGTATTGGGTAAACGCCTTTTCCCATAGCCCGTTTTTGGCGAACAGGTCACCGAAACGTTGGGGCGTGTAATAGTGGTTTAGAAAGTCACGCATCAAGGGAGAGGCGAGGCGCAGCTCATTACCATCGCGCATAGCAACCCCAGCCAGCTCCAGAGGGCCTGGAGCATCACTATCTATGCCCTGAACCTTGACTGTTTGGCCGACAATGAGGGTTTCCAGATCGGACCAGCAATTAGGCTCGTGGTTAATGAGACGGGTTGCTTGGCGAAAGACTTCAGCCCGACAAACACCGGGGGCTTCGATTTGGTAGAGGGATTGAGGAATTGCGCTGCTTTTGATTACGCGGTGCAAGTCTTCCCCTCGACTCACGCGCGATTCCGTGATACCGCAAAAAAGCACGCGCAATTGATGTATGTTGCCGCCCGTCAAACGCCAGAGGTATTCCTCGGCTTCATGTTCATTCTCAAAACGCAAATTAAGTGCTTGTGCATAAAGCTGGGCTTGTTCTCGAAAAGTGTCTAAGTCGAAGCCTTGTAGCACATACTGATTAACACAGTTAAATTCAGATTTTGGGCCATGCACCAGTTCGCGTAAGTCAGTCTCACCGCTTAATAAGGCAATGATTTTTCGCTCTGTCACGCGTACACGGATAGCTTGCAGTAACAGACGTGCCAGACTGTGTGACATTCCGTCTACGTATGGAACGATCACCACGACAGGCCGTTTAACCAGCTTGGCTAACTGATCTATAGGACTAAAAAAGCTATCCTCAAGTTGATCTTCGACGTCACTTTCCAATGAAGCCGCAAAGTTATTGCCAACCGCTTGCTGAGTAGCTTGGGTAATCAATTGAAAAAGTTTGTCTTTCGTGGCTACCATTTCCTGGCGGGGCAGATTTATTTGGACAATAGGATTAACGCCGGCTTTTTCGAGTTCTTCCCGCACATGAGCAATGACGTATTTTTTGCCGCCGTAACGCGGCCCCATCACAGTCACGCTTTCGCCTTGATGGAGAACCAGTTCTGTTATCTCTGCGATTAAGTTATCGCTGATGCGGCTGTATTGGAAAGAAATCATAACAAGCCTCAACTCGGTTAATAAACGGCTAGTGGAAATAATTCATTTTGTTTACGTACTGCCATACGTGCTTCGTCGAGCGCCTCGTCTGCGAGCAATCCTAAATTGCTGGCATAGCTATAGAGCGATTCATTGGCGACGCAGTATTTTCCTCCACACCAAGAAAGTACGTTGCTAATGACCAGATCGTTACAAAGTTTAGTTATCTTACGTAAGTCACTGGGCAGGTTTTCAGGCGCAGCCAGTTGTTGAATGACAGGAACGGAAAACTCGTGGCGACTGTCTTTGATAAGCAATAAACCAAGTAACCGCGCTTCGGCGTCGGCTAAACGTAATAATGGATCAGTGAACATCTGTGCGACGCTGAAATCCCACTTGAGCGTTTCGACATGTTGCGCGGTGATCTCTGAAATATTTCCCTCAATCGCCAGAGTAGCCAGTTTCTTGCCAAACAACTGCAACAGGTGAGGCAAACGTCCAGTCATGCTAAAAATGCGTTTAATCAACCCGCCTTCATCGCTGATCTTTAATTCCAAACATTGAAGTGGTTCCAGAAATAATTGCCGCGCGGAGTCAGGATCAAGCGGTTCGAGCTTGATGAGTTCCAGACGACTACGTAAGGGTGATTTATCACTTAACATAGTCTGTAAGAGCATGCCCTTACCACCCAGCACAAGTCGGCAATAGCCCTCCTTGGCGGCTTCACCCAACAGATAAAACGCTTTGCCGTGGCATACCTCGTCAACCTCGTCCAGCAGCAAATCGAGTGCGCCCCCGTGGCAAAAAGCCTGATACTTCATGAAATCAAGCAAGCCGCTCGCCAGCATTCGGCTGCTTTTTTTGGACGGGTCAATTTTCATCGCAAAGAATCGTGCTACACCATCCGGCGAAGTATCCTGACAATCATAAAAATCAATGTAATAACGATAAGAACCACGGGGGTCGCGTTTGCGGATGGCTTGTCGCTGGTAATGCTTAATCAACGAAGATTTGCCGACCTTGCCCGGCCCGGCGATGGCGAAACTGGTTTGGTCTTCGAGCAGCAAGCGACTTAATTCCGATCCACGCCCGAAAAACATTCCGCCTTCTGCCGGGCGCAGAAAGTCGAAAGGAATCAGCCGCTGTTTGGGAATCTGCCGATTCAATTGTTTGATTAAAAATTCTCGTGAGCTAGCCGCAGTGAGTAATTGTTTGGTTTGTATGCTTGACAGCAACAAGCCGCGCGCATCCGTGATGAGGTATTCAGCTTGCCGATAGGCATGTTCAGAGAGCGCAATAACCAATGGCAGGCGTCCTAAACCCGCCGACTTACGCCAGAAATCGCGCAAGTCTTCGGCCCCATCACCGGCAGTGAGCAGACAAGGCACATCGTTCATACCGCGCAAGCGAATCTCACTCAGATCAGAAATAAAGCGCAGGCTGTTTTTACCGCTTACCTGACTCTCGACTTTGGCATTGAGTTTCTCTTGCCAAAGTTGGGTAAATTCCGACGTCAGCCCGCTGTAATCCGCTTTCCAGCCGTGCGACAAGTGGTCAATCAATTGTCCGATCGAAGAAGTTTGCTGACTCATGTTCTTACGCCACTATTCGCTTCAGTCGTTATTTTCTAAGTAAGCGGCACAGACTTCGTGCTCGATTTGTTTGAATTCCCGCCAGCTTGCCGGATCGCACTTTTTCTCAAGTTGCGTGAGCGCCGTGGCATAGGCTTCCAACAGGTTACGATTAAATCTTTGAGAACGCTGGTGTGCCAACAATGCCTGTAACTCACCTTGCAAACCGCACTGTTGAGCGAAACCGATTCGCAGATGAGCCAACGTCTGCTTTAAGCTCATGCCAATTGATTTTGCCAATTGTCCGAAGGCATAGGCTGTACCAATCTGCGGTCGGTCATGGCTAGGTAGCTCGAAGGCTGGCGAAACATTCGCTGCACGCGCTAATTCAGCCAAGTAGTTGTTCAACGCTAGTGGCGCAAAGTTTTCACTGTGGCGTACGTGCTCGGCGCTCATTTTGGCCTGCGCGAGTGCGGCTGTAACTGCTTGCTGGCTACGCGCATGGAATTCCGGCGACGCCGCCGGGGCACCGTCGTAAGTGAAAGCCTGATAAGCGGCAGCCATTCGCAGCTTATCATCCAGCCAGACGGGCCATTCGTGATCGTCGTTAAATTGTGGAGGTGAAAGAATATCTTCGTTAATGCTCATAATTGCTTTTTCTTCCCAGCCTTTAATGTTTAGTTAGTTTAATACGGGGGTCTTCCATCAACAGCGGTTTGAGTTTATGCATCGCTCGTGAAAGGCGCGTTTTGGCGGCGTTGACTTTGATGTCCAGACGTTGGGCGAGTTCCGCATTGTCGGTAACGTAATCAAAGTACCGGAGCCGGATGATTTCCTGATCGGTAGGCGAGAGCCGGGACAAGGCGTCCTGTACGGCTTGTGCCGTTACCGAAGGAGACTCCATTTCGCTTTCTTCATCGTTTGGCACATCGGGTGCCACGTCGAAAGCCACCAATTTGTTCGGGGGGATGTCTTCGAGCGAAAGGTCAGTTTGTGGCCGGGTAGCTTTACGTCTGGCCCAATCCTTTAGCCGGTTATAAGCGATCATGAAAACCCAGTCGGCGAAGCTCTTACCGGGGAGAGGGTGATATTGGCGAATGTTGAGTATCGCCTTTTCAATACAGACACAAGCCAAGTCTTCCACTTCGTGGGCGGGAATACCGCCGCGAAGAAAAAGATTGCGGAGGGGTTTTTCAAAGTGAAGCAGGAAGTCCTGCGCGGCGTCTTCATCAAAGTTCGACAGTCGCACCGCCAAATCAGCCAAAAGGGCAACTGAGATGGCGGGGTGCGTTGTCGTTGTAGCGACATAAGACGCTGGCGAGATCGCTGGGTCGGATTGCAACACGTGAAGCACCTCCTTTCTAAATATTCTGCACATAATAACGTAGGGCGTTACAAGTGCGACCCAGCAATCTCAAAAAGCGAATGCGGCGGGTGGGGAAATTGCGTTTCAAGCCATTTGCTATGCTTGGCTCAGTAAAAGTTGAGCGTGGTTGACTTCCGCCTGAAGACTCGCTTTAAGCGAGGGCACAAAACCTTCAAAGGTATCTGTAACAAGAACTGGATCGGGGAATGTGCTTTCCATCACCGATAGGGGTTCGGCGGCGATCAAGTCTTTGTGGAAACGGTAACCGAATAACGTTACGCCTTGATCGAAACGCCGCGCGAAAGTTGTCCCCGCGTCCATGAACATACCGAATTTGCTCAACTGATTCGTCACTGCTTGCAAGATAGGACGTGCCGCAGTGCCGTTGCGTACGGCAAAGGCGAATTGATTTTGCCGCCGTACGATTGGGAAGCCGGTGTCTGCCATAATCTTGTCAAAATCTTGCAAAGCGAGTTCGGCGAGCAATGAAATGAGCGGGTCGTTAGGCCAACTCTTTTTGTCGGAGTTGGAAGGGGCGACTTTTTCCCCAACAGCTTTAGCCACAGTAGAAAGGGCGGCACTGCCGAGAAGGCAGGCTCCGGTGGCAGCCAACGACTTCTTGGTGAAAAGCTGGCGCGGAGGAGTTCCCGATGCCCAGGCCAATGTCGAAGTACTTAAAGCCGTCATCAGGGCGTCTCTTCCGAACTGCCAGATGGCGGGTTTGACTTGCTGAGACCAGACAGAATTTTCCTCTTGTCCCGGCGATCGCCTACGCAAGGAATAGGTAGTGGGCGTTTGTAATGGTCGAGTTGTAGTGCCTTGCACCAGCTTCCAGCTATCCTGCCGTGAGTGCGACTTAGCAGACCAAACGGCATCGGACGCTTCATGGTTGCTCCCAATCAGGTGATAAACCAGTTGCCGCAATCGTTTGTCTGCCAGAGGCGTAGCATTGAACCACGAGGCTAATAAGTGAGAAAACGTCTCCGGTTGGTGAGTGATTTCCGCGCTGATCAACAAATTAGCACCATTAGCTCTGTCAGCAAGTATGCGCGCTACGGCATGTTCCACATGTTGTCGGCGCGTGCTAGAGCCAGCCGAAAGTGATGGCGGCAGGCTCCGTGAAAATAAGTTGTGCAAGGCTTGGCGCACAATCAAGTCTTCAAATTCAACCACGGCGGTTTCGAGGGTGTGGCTGTCATTGAGCCGTAACGGCAGGGCGAATATAAAACGGTTATTGCTTAACCGTTGCGCCAAATCTTCCAGATTGAATTTCAGGAATCGCTCGTAATAGAGCAATACGTTATGGGCGATGCCTTCAGCGGGGGCTTGTTCACAAGCATCAATCCAGGCATCGGCGAGAAAAAGCGGGTCGCAGACTTGTTCATAGCTAACTTGATGAATTTTCATATTCCTCTCTTCGTTAATTTGTACTTTGGTCAGAAACTACTATTTCATTAGCTTTTCCGCAGTGAGGGCAAAAAACAGCTTTTTTGGCCATGAGTTGCTCGCAATAGTTACAGGCTCGTTGATCACGGACGTAGGCTTCTTCGAGAATAACTTGCGTGCCCAGCAAATAATCTTCACAGCGTCGAGCGTCAGGGGTAATTAACAAAGAAGCAACCGAAATTGAGTCGTAAACCAACGGTATCAACAACAATAGGGGGATGAAATGACTGGAATACGCAATTTCAGGCCAGGGTGCGGCAATCGTTTGTGAAAGCCTTTCCCAGTGAGTAAACCGAGCAAATAAGCTTGCGCTTCCTAACACATAACCCATCTGGCAAAGCGCTCCTGGCAATCGCCTAAACATCGCTTGCCGCCTATTGCAAAGCTGCTGACCGGTTGTCGTAACAACGCATAATCCTTTCCACCATTTCCCCAAGCTACGTCTTTGTGGTGAACAATCGCGCAGTAAGTGCCAACCAAATAACACCCCAGCGAATAACCAAAAAAAATAACGTAAACTCACCAGCGTTAGCGGCATTGCGATAATAAAAGCCAGTGAGAAGGGAGCTAGTCGGTCGAGTAACTCTGCTTGCAATCTTCGTATTAAAGATGGTCGTGCTTTGGGCCAAATAACCAGTATTCCCGACATCTGAACGGAAGCCCCGCAATCAGTGCAAAAACGACTGTCGGTATCAACACGACTATCACAATCACTGCATCGCCCTTTGTTAAGTCGCCTCTCTGATTCTTGTAAACGGAAATTTGAAAAAGAGAGTTTTGGGAATATAAGTTGGTGCAGCATATTTTGATTCATACGTCTTACTGCCTTTCTGACAATAACAACGCGCGGTGTTACAAAATGGAAGCTGAGGCGATAGCGTTAGAGGGTCGCCTTATAACAAGTGTTGGCCCTGGTTGTGTTTGTCCCACGGGTCAGCCGGATGAAAGTCTGGATTCACCGCGCTCGGTTGCGGGTGCAGCAATTGCGTGACGGCTTTCAGCTTGCTGTGGCTGAACTCATCGTAATCGCCCAGCAACACAATCTCGCCTTTGTCTAACACCATGATGCGCGTATGCCTTGCGCGTTCGGCGTCGGCTTCACGAATGACGATCTCGCCCGCGTCATCGCGCGCGGCGTAATGCTGAATCAGATAAGGAATCTCGTTCATCGCTTTGGTGACGACGAGCGCAGACATCTGATGAAAGTCACGCGCGTGCAAAATCAAATCGCGCATCAGCCGCGCGTTCAGCGGATCGAGTCCCGTCGTAGGTTCGTCAAACAACATAATCGGCGGCCAGCCGACAAAGGCTCGCGCGAATTCCAAACGGCGCTTCATCCCGCCCGAAAGCTCGGCCACCATTTTTTGCATGTCCTTTTCCAGCCCTACGAAAGTGAGTATCTCGCGCACCGCCGCCTCGGTCTTGTCTTCGGGCCAACCGTGTTCGACCAGCCGATACGCCGTATTGTCATAAACGTTCAGTGCGGTGAACAGGGCTTCGTCTTGAAAGACCATGCCCAGCAACTGGCTGCGCAAATTGAGCAACTCGTCGTCTTCCATCGCGCTGACCTCGCGGCCTTGCACGAAGACCTGCCCCGCATCAGGCTGCAACATCCCCATCGCCAGCCGCACCAAGACGGACTTGCCCGAAGCCGACGCGCCCGTGACCAGCATCATTTCATTTTGCGCCAACGTGAAACTCACATCGCGCAACACCGTCACATCGTCAAACGCAATCGTAACGTGGCGAAATTCAATCGCAGGTGTTGTGTTCATACTGCGGAAATTTATTGCAAGACTTATGCCCTGCGATGGGCTGAGG
>JABFSD010000911.1 GCA_013140935.1 Acidobacteriota bacterium | reverse complement strand
ACATTACAAGCGCATCGAAATGATGAAGCGTCGCACCGATGTCGAAATTCAAAAGTCGAACATCCTGCTGATGGGGCCGACAGGTACGGGCAAGACGCTGCTCGCGCAAACGCTGGCGCGTATGCTGAAAGTGCCTTTCACGATTGTGGATGCGACGACGCTGACCGAAGCGGGTTACGTCGGCGAAGACGTTGAGAACATCATTCTCAAGTTGCTGCAAGCGGCAAACGGCGATGTCGAACGCGCGCAACAAGGCATCATTTACATTGACGAGATTGACAAGATTTGCCGCAAGGATGAGAACCCTTCGATCACGCGCGACGTGTCGGGCGAAGGCGTGCAACAAGCCCTGCTGAAAATCATCGAAGGCACGATTGCCAACGTACCTCCACAAGGCGGACGCAAACATCCGCATCAGGAATTTTATCTCATAGACACGTCGAACATTTTGTTCATTTGCGGCGGCGCGTTCGTCGGGCTTGATCGCACTATTCAACGGCGCATCGGACAAAAGGCTTTGGGCTTCGGCGCGAACATTCGTTCCTTCGCGGCGGCGCGTTCATCGGCAAACATGTTTCAGTACGTCGAGCCGGAAGACCTCATCAAATACGGTCTGATTCCTGAGTTCGTAGGTCGCCTGCCCGTTTTGGGAACGCTGCACGAACTGGATGAGAAGGCGATGATTCAGATTTTGACTGAACCGAAAAACGCGCTGCTCAAGCAATATCAAAAGCAATTCGAGTGGGACAGCATCAAACTGAAATTTGCCGACGATGCGCTGCAAGCGATTGCGCGACAGGCGTGCGAACGCAAGGTCGGCGCGCGGGGCTTGCGCATGATTCTCGAAGAACTGATGCTCGAAGCGATGTACGACCTGCCCAATCAAAAGAAGGTCAAAGAGTTTCTCGTCACGGCGGATATGGTCGAGAGCCGCCGCACGAACGTCTTCCCGTTGGAAAAAGCCAGTTGAGTTTTTTCCCTGAACGTAATCAAAACCCGTTCCTCCCACAAAGAATTGCAGCGCAAAGGCGAGCGCGCTGCGTCAAGCCACGTAAAAATCCGAAACGTTTTTGCAGCTTTTTATAAAAAAGCTGAGAGCAGTAATTTAGAGGTAAACCTGATGCAAGAATTTCACGACAGCACCCCCAACGACGTAGTCCGTTATCCGATGGTTCCGATACGCGATGTCGTCGTTTTCCCTCACACCAAAGCGGCCTTTGTCATCGGACGGCTTTCGTCCGTGCTGGCTTTGGAAGAGGCGCTGGCGACGAACCGCATCATCTTTCTGGCAACGCAACACGACGCCACCGTTGAAGACCCCAACCCTGAAAACATTTATCCCGTCGGCACGCTGGCTTACATCGCCAACTCGTTGCGCAAGCCGGATGAAGCCACGATAAAAGTTTTAGTCGAAGGCCGTGAACGCGCGCGCGTGATGCGCGTCGAAATGCAAGACGGCGTAATGATGGCTACGTTGCGGCGCGCGCCGGTCGTGGCTGAAAGTCCGCGACGCCTCGCGCCTCTGGTCACGCGCGTGGCGGCGCTGGTTGAGCAATACGTCAAGATTTCGACGGATGCGAATCTCGAACAAGTACAAGCCGCGCTGCGTCTTGCCGATCCCGGCCAACTCGTAGACCACCTCGCCGACAAGATGAAACTCGATCTCGCCGACAAGCAAAGCCTGCTCGAAGTTTATTCGACGCACGAGCGACTCTTGCGCATGATCGAAATTCTCGAAATCGAACTCGAAAAGAACAACATTGATCGCACCATTTCGACGCGCACCAAGCGCCAGATGGAAAAGCAACAGCGCGAGTATTATCTCAACGAAAAGATCAAAGCCATTCACAAAGAACTCGGTCGCAAAGACGAACGCGCCGAACTTGAAGAACTCAGAGAGAAAATCGAAGCCGCCGGAATGACCGTCGAGGCTTATGACAAAGCCGTCGCCGAATGGAAGAAGCTCGAACAGATGCCGCCGATGTCAGCCGAAACGACCGTTTCGCGCAATTACATTGATTGGTTGATTGCGATGCCGTGGCATCAGGCAAAGGATGAAATCCGCGACATCAACTTCGCGCAGGAAGTGCTGGATGGCGACCATTACGGCCTGGATAAAATCAAAGAACGCATCATCGAATACCTCGCCGTGCGGCAACTGCTCGACAAACCCAAAGGTTCGATCCTGTGTTTCGTCGGCCCGCCAGGCGTAGGCAAAACTTCACTCGGACGTTCGATTGCGCGCGCTACGGGACGCGATTTTGTGCGTTTCGCGTTAGGCGGCGTGCGTGACGAAGCCGAGATTCGCGGACATCGCCGCACTTACATCGGTGCGTTGCCCGGACAGATCATTCAACTGATGAAAAAGGCAGGCACGATCAATCCGCTGATTCTGTTAGACGAAGTGGACAAGATCGGCTCGGACTATCGCGGCGACCCGGCGGCGGCGCTGTTGGAAGTTCTCGACCCCGAACAAAACCACACCTTCCACGACCATTATCTGGATGTCGAATACGACTTATCGAAGGTGATGTTTATCGCTACGGCTAACGTGCTGCATACGATTCCGGGGCCGTTGCAAGACCGGTTGGAGGTTATTCGGCTCGCGGGTTACACCGAACGCGAGAAGATGGAAATCGCCAAGCGCCATTTGATGCGCAAACAAGCCGAGAATAACGGCTTGATTCCCGAACAGCTTTCTTTCACCGACGACGGACTGAAAACCATCATTGAGTATTACACCCGTGAAGCGGGCGTGCGGAATCTCGAACGCGAAATCGGTTCGATCTGTCGCAAGGTCGCACGCAAGCTCGTGCGGGAACGCGCTGAACAAGGCGGCGAGAATTTTAGTTTTGTGGCGACTACGAAATCCGTCAAAGAGTTGTTAGGCACGACGAAGTTCCGTCCGCAAACTATCGGCGAACGCAGCGAAATCGGTTTGGTCAACGGCCTCGCCGTCACCGAAGTCGGCGGCGATGTGTTGCACGTCGAAGCTACGTTAGTCGAAGGCGCGGGCAAGCTCACGCTCACCGGCAAGCTCGGCGACGTGATGCAGGAATCGGCGCAAGCCGCGATCACTTACATTC
>JABFSD010000680.1 GCA_013140935.1 Acidobacteriota bacterium | reverse complement strand
CGGTAGTTGCGTCATTAGTCGTAAGTCAGGTTAAAAACCTGACCTACAACTTTTAACAACGAAAGACCGCCAATGAGCGGGCTTCGAGTTGGTAACTTGCGCCGCCGGGCATCGCTGCCGTGGCGGCTTTATCGGCATCGTTCTCATCGAACGTATCAAACAACAATTCCCACGCCGCGCCGTTCGGATTGACGGGCAGCGTCCACGGCACGCTCTCGTGATGCGCGTTGAGCAACATCAATAACGTGTCATCGGTGATTGCGTTGCCGTGCGCGTCTACTTCGGTGATGGCATCGCCCGCCAGCCGCAAGCCGACTGAACGCGTGAGACCGTTGTTCCAATCGTCTTCGGTCATTTGCTCGCCATCGGCGCGCAACCAAACCAGATCGTGAATCTCAGAGCCGCGAATGCGCCGCCCCTGAAAAAACTTGCGGCGGCGCAAGACCGGATGTTCGTGAAAGAGCCTGATCAAATAACGCGTGAATTCGAGCAGTTGCCGGCGCGGCGCATCCAGTTCCCAATCAAGCCACGACAGTTCATTGTCCTGGCAATACACGTTGTTGTTGCCGTGCGTAGTGCGTCCCAACTCATCGCCCGCTTGCAACATCGGCACGCCCTGCGAAAGCAACAACGTAGCGAGCAAGTTGCGTTGCTGTCGCGCGCGCAACACGAGAATGTCTGGATCGTCAGTAGGCCCTTCTGCGCCGCTATTCCAACTCAGGTTGTCGTCGTGGCCGTCACGGTTTTCGTCGCCGTTGGCTTCGTTATGCTTTTCGTTGTAACTAACCAGATCGTGCAGCGTGAATCCATCATGCGCCGTGATGAAATTGATGCTCGCGTATGGACGGCGTCCGCTCTGTTCATATAAATCGCTGCTGCCCGTCAGTCGCCACGCCAGATCGGCGACCTTGCCTTCGTCGCCCTTCCAGAAACTGCGCACGGTGTCGCGATAGATGCCGTTCCATTCGGCCCACAGCACCGGGAAATTACCGACCTGATAACCGCCTGGCCCTACGTCCCACGGTTCGGCAATCAGCTTGACCTGCGACAACACCGGGTCTTGTTGAATGATGTCAAAGAAGGAACCGAGCCGGTCTACGTCGTGCAATTCGCGCGCCAGCGCCGAGGCCAGATCGAAGCGAAACCCATCTACATGCATTTCCTGCACCCAGTAACGCAGGCTGTCCATAATCAATTGCAGCGCGCGCGGATGCATCATGTTCAGCGTATTGCCGCAGCCCGTGAAATCGGTGTAATAACGCGGGTCTTCGGGCACGAGCCGGTAATAAGCCGCGTTGTCTATGCCGCGAAAACACAGCGTCGGCCCCAGTTCGCTGCCTTCGCCCGTGTGGTTGTAAACCACATCGAGAATGACCTCGATGCCCGCCGCATGCAGCGCCTTGACCATCGCCTTGAACTGATAAACCTGCTCGCCATCGGTCACGTCAGCTTGCGGGCCAGCGGTCAAAGGCTTGGCCGCGTAGCGTCCGTCCGGCGCAAAAAATCCGATGGAGTTATAGCCCCAATAATTCGTCAGCCCTTTATCGGTGAGGTGCTTGTCGTTGATGAATTGATGAATGGGCAGTAACTCAACGGCGGTGATGCCGAGTTCTTTCAGGTATCCAATCACGGCGGGATGCAACAACGCAGCGTAAGTGCCGCGCAAATGTTCAGGCACTTCGGGATGACGCGCCGTGAAACCTTTGACATGCAATTCATAAATCAGCGTCTTGTGCCACGGCGTACGCGGGGCGCGGTCGTTTTCCCAGTCGAAGCGCGTATCAACCACTACGCAACGCGGCAGATAAGGCGCGCTGTCGCGGTCGTCCTGTGACAGGTCGGCCTCTTCGCTGCCAATCGTATAACCGAACAGCGCATCATTTCTTTGAACAGGCCATTGCACGTCGCCCTTGATCGCTTTGGCGTAAGGATCGAGCAACAACTTGGCCGGATTGAAACGATGTCCGGCGGTCGGTTCATACGGCCCGTGAACGCGATAGCCGTACAACCAACCTGGACGCGCTTCGGGCAAATAAACATGCCAGACGTGATTGGTCAGTTCCGTCAGGCGAATGCACTCTGTTTGGATAACTCCGTCTGGCGTGAATAAACATAACTCAACGTCAGTCGCATTCTCGGCAAAGAGCGCAAAATTCACGCCTTGCCCGTCCCAAGTCGCTCCGAGTGGATAAGGTTGACCCGGCCAGGTTTTCATCTTCATGGGTGAATATTGTTAATATAGCGGGTTGCAATTGCGTGCGACCATTACTTCTGCCAGCGTGCGCAACTAAAAACTGCTATAGCCTGAATACAATTCTCCGCCTGGCGCTCGTGTCTCAAGCGCCGTTCATTTCTTAAATCGTTGGCGGGAATTAGATACTGCGCCATCTCCGCGCATCTGCTCTCGCAAATGAAATGCCGCAACTATCGAGCAGGCCCGGCATACATGAGTTATTGGCTGCTATCGCTGAAAAACTCAAATATCTTGTGACAACCAGCCGTGAAAACGTTCTATCGCACGGCGCACTAACGAACATTGAGCTAAAAAAAACTGTTCCCTGTGAATACGCTTTGTATGCTCCTGAAACGCCTTCCTGGTTCCCTTTTTCATGAGCCAATCCTCTTAAGACACCAAATACACGAGATGCGCGTGTGGCATTGCCCTTGCTAAGCATCTGGCAAGGGAAACGTATTCAATCAACTGAATACACGGGTGAATATGCGAGCGAGTATGAACGCTCGGACGAATCAAGCAGGAGAAACCTGAACCCGTCACTTTATTCCCTGACAATGTTTTCACTAACCGAAGAGGAGAATTATGAAGGTACGATCACTGTTACTGTCAGCAGCATTTATTTTTGGTCTTGCACCGCTCGCCCTCGCGCAAGACAAAAAAGATGAAATAGAGCAATCGCAAAAAGCCGCGACTGTTTTCACTGAAATCATGAATACGCCCGATAAATCCGTTCCGAAAAACTTGCTGGATCGCGCTGAATGTGTGGCGGTGTTTCCGAACGTCATCAAGGCGGGCTTCATCGTCGGCGGACGCGGCGGACGCGGCGTTGCCAGTTGCCGCGTGGGTAACAGC
>JABFSD010000055.1 GCA_013140935.1 Acidobacteriota bacterium | reverse complement strand
GCTTAAAAAGGTATGGCAAAGCGGCGCGGCGAAAACATCCATGACAAATTCTTCCGCGAGACGTTTAGCGACCCCACGCTGATGACAGAGTTTTTGCGCCACTACTTGCCGCCCGAATTTGCCGAAGTGTTGGATTGGCAGCGGCTCGAAATTAGCAAAGACCGTTTCGTTGACGAAGAATTGAGCGAACACTTTTCCGACTTGCTTTGCAAAGTTGGAGTCAAAGGCGGCTCATCGGTCTTTGTTTATATTCTGATCGAACACAAAAGCAGCCCCGCGCCGTGGGTCGCATTGCAACTGTTGCGTTACATGCTCAAAATCTGGGCGCAGTTTCCGTTGCGGCGCAACACCAAATTGCCGGTGATCTTTCCGCTGGTTTTCTATCACGGCAAACAACGTTGGAACGTCGCACGCCATTTCAACGCGCTGTTTGATGAACAAGTGTTGGGGCGAGTTCGTGAGCTCGTGCCTGACTTTCAGTACTTCCTGTGCGATTTGTCGGCGCATAGCAAGACGACGATTGAAGGCGGAGACTCATTGCAAGCAGCGCTAAAGACTTTACGTGGCGTATTCGATGACGTCACCGTCGAATGGCTTGCTCGGCTGGCGGAACTTTTGGTGGAAGACAAAACCAGATGGCAACAGTTGATGGCGACAATCAGATACCTGGCTCAGACTGGGAAAGTAGAGGAAAACGATATGCAACAAGCTCTCAAAGAAGCACGCGTGTCAAAACGCAAAGCAACAGAATTCAAGCGCACTTTTCTGGATGACTGGTTCGATCAAGGCCAGCGGCAAGCATTGCTCGAAGTAGCGACTGAACAACTTAAACATCGCTTCGGGGCGCTCAGTGCAACTTGGCAAAACCGCCTGAAGCGACTCACGTTGCCGCAACTGAAACAATTAACCGTTGCGTCGTTAGACTTCACTTCGACAGGCGACCTATCAGCGTGGATGAAAGAACACGCCAACTGACTTTTATGAACACACGAGTCAAACGCACTTTTCTGGATGACTGGTTCGATCAGGGACGGGAGAAAGGCGAGATGCAAGCGGCACTCAGAATGGTGACGCAACTGTTTGAGCATCGCTTTGGCCCGCTCGGCGTGACTTGGCAAAATCGCCTGAAGCGACTCACCCTAAAACAACTGGAGCAATTAAATGTCGCGTTGCTGGATTTCACTTCGCAACGCGATCTCTCGGCGTGGATGAAAGAACACGCCAACTAATCGATTTCCTGTTTCACCTAAAACCCGGAGGCTCATCACATTTATGAATACGCTCACTCGTCGTGACTTATTAAAAACATCCGCCCTGGCAGCCGCAGCGTTGCCGTTCGACTCACTCGAATCGTTGCTCGCGCAAAGCGCCGACCCGAATCCGTGGCGCGGATTGAAAATCGGCGTAGCGACTTACACCTTCCGCGAACTGCCGATTGAGCAGTGCATCGCGGGCGTGAAGCGCGTCGGCTTGCAATACGTTTCGATCAAGAACGTCAAGAATCATGTGGACGTGACGCATACGCCCGAAGAGCGCAAGCAGCGCGCGCAGATGTTCCGCGACGCGGGCATTACGCCTTTGAGCGTAGGCAACGTCGGCATGAAAGCCGATGAAGCCGAGATTCGCCGCGCGTTTGAATACGCCCGCGATTGCGGCGTTAAGGTCATGGTTTGCGCGCCGCCCAAAGACGCTGTGCCGTTGCTCGACAAGTTCGTCAAGGAATTCGACATCAAGCTCGCCATTCACAATCACGGGCCTGAAGACAAACAGTTCCCTTCGCCTTATGACGTGATGAATGCGGTCGAGAAATACGACCCGCGCATCGGCCTCTGCATTGACGTAGGCCACACGGCGCGCGCCAAAGTTGATCCGGCGGAATCCATCATCAAATGCCGCGCGCGTCTTTATGACGTACACATGAAAGACATCTCGGCGATGGGCGACCGCAATACGCCGATTGAAGGCGGACGCGGGTTGCTCAACACGCGCTCAATTCTGGCGGCGCTGCTCAAGATCAAATATCAGGGGCTGGTTGGGTTTGAATACGAAAAAGACGGCAAAGACCCGCTCGCCGGACTGGCCGAATCGGCGGGCTATATCAAAGGCATTTTGAATAGCCTGAAACCTGCGGCTTAACCACTAACAGTCAATAGACCGCGGATGACGCGGATGCGGCGGATTGGCGCGGATTTCTCATCTGATTTATCCGCGCCAATCCGCCGCATCCGCGTCATCCGCGGTCTATCGTTTTCACCTTTACGCTCATGAAAAAGACCTTCGTCGCTCTCGCCCTCATTGCACTTTCGCTTTTCACCGTCAGCGCCCAAGAACCAAAGCCTTCACCCAAACGAATCGCCATCAAAGCCGGACGATTGATTGACACCCAAGCAGGCACGGTCATCAACAACGCTTTCATTTTGATCGAAGACGACAAGATTACGGCGGTCGGGCCAAACGTCAGCGTACCGGCGGGCACTGAAGTGATTGACCTGAAAAATTCGACGGTCTTGCCGGGCTTAATTGATTGCCACACGCATGTGACTTCGCAGCCCGAAAATTTTTATGACGACCTGTTCCGCAAGAGCCACATTGACGTAGCCGTCACCGCGCACCTTTACGCCAAGCGTACATTGGAAGCCGGATTCACGACGATTCGAGATGCGGGTTCGAGCGAATACATTGACATCGCCTTACGCAACGCGATCAACGCGGGCAAAGTCGTAGGGCCGCGCATGCACGTTTCTACGCTGGCGTTGAGCGCGACCGGAGGCCACGGTGATTTGAATGGCTTTTCGCCTTACTTGAGTTTCAAAGGCTTTGAGAACATCGCCGATGGGCCGAACGAATTGCGCAAGCTGATTCGCCAAAACATCAAATACGGCGCTGATCAGATCAAGCTGATCGCTACGGCGGGTGTGTTGTCAGAGGAAGAATCGGTGGGCGCGCCGCAATACTCGCAGGAAGAAATGAACCTCGTCGTCGAAGAAGCCAAGATGTGGGGACGCAAAGTCATGGCGCACGCCCACGGCACCGAAGGCATCAAGCGCGCCACTCGCGCGGGCGTGGCCTCGATTGAGCATGGCAGCTTCGTTGACGCCGAGGGCATTCAGATGATGAAAGAGCGTGGCACTTATCTCGTGGCGGATATTTACAACGACGATTACATCCTCGCCGAATTCGGCAAGCTGGGTTATCCCGCCAAGATCATCGAAAAAGAGCGTCTCGTAGGCCGCACCCAACGCGAGAACTTTCAGAAAGCCGTGCAGGCCGGCGTCAAAATCGCTTACGGCACTGACGCCGGAGTCTATCCGCACGGCTGGAACGGCAAGCAGTTCTTTCACATGGTCAAGTGGGGACAGACACCGATGCAGGCCATTCAAGCGGCGACGGTGAATGCGGCAGACTTGTTAAGTGTCAGCGGCAAAGTCGGTGTGATTGCGCCGGGCGCGTTCGCCGACATCGTGACGGTAGATGGCGATCCGTTGAAAGATGTGACCGAATTGGAAAAAGTGAAGTTCGTGATGAAAGGTGGGGTTGTTTACCAACGCTGAGACACTTTCAATCAAGTTCTCTTCGCCATACTTGTTCCCGCACATTTATTAGAGTTGTTGCGACATTTAGAATCAACGACTTAGCGTCAGTATCGCCAAGGGCAACGGTGTCCGCCTGAAATAGGCCATTCTCAATTCACCATTCTCAATTCTCAGACAGAGGCAATGTTTGCGAGAGTTTCCCTCTGTCAAAGAATTGAGAATGGTGAATTGAGAATGATGATGACGATCAACACGCCCTAACGGAAGTTGCCCGGCCCAACTCGAAACTCACGATTTGCTTATATTTTTCATCGCAACAAGCCTATTTTTGACGAATGCCGACCTATGACATTCGCTGTCATACCGCCTGTTTTAGAATGCCCGGCCATGAAGCAAAACCAACGCTCCCACGACAGCAGAAAATCCGTGCGCATCCATCAACTCGATGCGCTGATTCGCAGCGGACGTTGCCGCAGCGCCGCGCAAGCCGCCCGCGAATTAGACGTGAAGTCAGGACGCACGATCATGCGTGACTTCGACATCCTGCGCGGTCAGGGCGCGGAACTGGCATACGACCCGCAAGCACGCATCTGGCGTTACTTGAACAAATCCTTCGTGCTGCCCGCCATGCAAATGAGCGAAGGTGAACTCGTCGCTATCTTTCTCGCCGAACGCCTGATGCAGCAATATCGCGGCGCGCCGTTTGAGCAGCAGTTGCACACGGCCTTCGCCAAAATCGTGGAGAACCTGCCCGAACAAATCACCGTGGATTTGTCTGCGTCAAGCAATGCCTACACGTTTGAAGTCGGCCCGACGAGCGATTTCGATCCGGCGAATTACGCCGCCATCAGCCGCGCCATCGCCGAACGCCGCACGCTCGAAATCATTTATTACGTGCAGAATCGCGGCACGCAGGAAACGCGCCGCATCAATCCTTATCACCTGCACAATCATCGCGGCGACTGGTACGTCATCGCCTATGACCACTTGCGCCAGGCGATGCGCGATTTTCACTTGAGCCGCATCCGCACACTCACCGTCACTGAAGAACGTTTCCCGCCGCCGGATTTCAACCGCGCCGAATACCTGCAAGCCGGGTTTGACATGTATCGCGGCGGCGAGGAATACGATGTGGAGATTGAATTCGATGAATACCAGGCGCGCTGGATTCGTGAGCGCCGCGAATGGCACGCGGGCGAAGAGCGCGAAGATTTGCCAAACGGCGGACTGCTGCTGCGTATGCGCGTCGCCGGGCTGGAAGCGGTCAAACGTTTCGTGATGCAATACGGCGCACACGCTACAGTGCGCCAGCCCGCCGCCTTGCGCGCGATGATCGCGGCGGAACTTTGCCAGATGTGCGACGGCTATGGCATAACGCGACCCTCGGCAAATTCAGATCGGCAGTCTCAAGTCTGAACGCCAGTGCCATCATCAAGCTACGAATTTTTGACGAGACCAATATGACCACCACTCTTGCTGCTTTGGATCGCTTGGAACTTGCGCTGTTGCAATTCACGTTGCGCGCTGAAGAGGCCATTACACTGCCGCCGTTTTCCGGCTCGACCTTGCGCGGCGCCTTTGGTACGCAATTTCGGCGCATCGCCTGCGCGCCGCATTGCACCGATGCGAGCACGTGTTTGCTGGTGACGGCCTGCGCTTATGCCCGCGTGTTTGAAGCCCAACCCGCCGCCGCCGGTTACCAGGCAGCCGGCCCAGGCGAACTGCCGCGCCCTTTCATCATCCATCCGCCGGCGCTGGCTGCGATCAAAGCGGGCGAGACGTTTTCGTTTCACCTGACGCTGGTCGGCGCGGCGCGGCAACACCTGCCCTATTTCATCCTGACCTGGCGCGAACTGGGCCGCACCGGACTGGGTCAAGGGCGAGGCCGCTTTCGTTTGGAACAAGTAGAAAGCCATGGCGGATGGACTGATAGCGCGCCACGTTTGATTTACAGCGCCGCAGACGAACTGGTGCGCAACGAAGTGCAACCGCTCACTGCCGCGCGTCTGGCTGCGCGCTGGCAGGCGTCAGAGGCAACACGTTTGAAGCTGGACTTCGTCATGCCGCTGCGTTTGAAAACCGGCGGCGCGTTTCTGCAAACCGCGCCGCCCTTCGCCGTACTGCTCGGCGCATTGCTGCGGCGACTCGAAAGCCTGAGCTTCTTTTACGGCGGCGGCAGTTTGGCATTGGATTACCGCGCCTTGCTCGAACAAGCGCGCGACATAAAGACTACGGCGAGCGACGTGCGCTGGGTGGCGTGGGAGCGGTACTCGCAACGCCAAGACCAACGCATCCCCTGGGGCGGACTGCTGGGTAGCGTGGAATACGAAGGCACATGGGCGGCGTTCGCGCCGGTGCTGGCGTTGGGGGAATTGGTGGGCGTGGGGAATAACTGCACGTTTGGGTTGGGGCGCATTAAACTGGAGGTATGACGATGGATGATGTTTTCAGAAAGTATTTAACCCTGCCGGGAAAGACAGAACCGTTAATCACGATCTTCGAGCATTCGAATGACGTGCTTCAGGTCATGCTTTACCTGCTCAGGGAAAATCAGGTTACACAACCCGAACTGCTCAAGCTGGCCGCGCTGTTGCACGACATCGGCAAAATCGAGCAAAAGTTCGATGGGCGCAGGTGGGTGCATACGCCTTACACGCAAGCTTATTTTGATGTTTTGTTGAATGACCGCCGGTTTCAGCAGATGGTCGCGCAAATCGGAATCAATCTAGCTGATTTCAATCGTCAGGCGTTTTACGCGGAGCTAAGCGAGACCTACGAACTTTTAGAGTATGCCTGCGAAAGCCATCACGCTCCCGCGCAATCGCCCGCCAAGCTCAGACGCTGCAAACCAATCGTGCTGGTAGCCGTCGCCGACATGATCGCTTCAGCGGCTGCCAAAGGTTGTATCGGACGGATGGATGAGTTGTTGCAAGCCTCGCCTTACGGACAATCCATGTACAACCTGCTCGAAAGCCTGGCGCAAGAGGAAGGGTTGGAAAGCTTGCTCACCAGTCTGGCGCGCGAAATTCATCGCATCGAACTGCCCGCGCAATTCGTCGAAGATGAATTGTTGGTGACTGCCGTCTTCAAGGCGCTTGAACAAGACACATTTGCAACCTCTGACCTCTTTCCGTTGATGCAGCGCGGTAATACCTTGTGGGTGGTCGGGGCCAAACAGCGCGTGGAAGAAGCACTGCGGAATCTGACGCTTGCGCCTGACAGGCTTTACCGCTTCCTGTACGGCGAGCAGATTTACTCTTCCATCCTGAATAACCTCCCAGCCGCAGGCGCATTGCAGATTGACAGTAACAAGTACATCCTCGTCAACGAAAACATCACTCGGCAATACGCCACGCGCATCATGCTGCGCCGCTCTGCCCAGCAACTCGTCGAGCGTCATAATATTTCCGCAGATGAGATCAGCCGCATTATGACGGGACGCGGGCTAGGCGTGGCCGCGCGTTTACGCGCACTGGCAGAAAGCATTCCTTACTGTCTTACTGGACGCAGCGCCGCTTATTTTTATTCCAATTGGCGCTATACCTCGGAAAAGCTCTTTGAGGTCGCCATCCCTGAACCTGACATGGCGAAGGTTTATACCTACCTCAAGAACCCGCGCACCTATGTCTCGACGACCTCGCCTACGGCTAAAGCGTTCGGAGATTATGACGAGGTAGTCATCTTGCATATCCGATCCGATCTTCCATCGCTCCCGTTGCGCGCAGTGAAAGGGCTGAAAGTGCTGGCCCCGGAAACCTTGTTGTGCGAGTTGATCGAAATTGCAGACGAGTTGTCTGTTTGTGACGCCGCCGCCTTGCTTGTGGCGCAGCGTAACGCGCTGGATTGGCCGCTCGCGCTGGCTCAACTCACGGCGCGCAAACTCATCCGGCAGGGCGGCTGTCTGTTTGAAATCCTGAATGCCGAAGCCGGTCAGGAAATCGTTCCGGCTTCCCTTATCCAAACGCTCTTTGCTCAGGTGACAGTTACACCGGACGAACGGCCTTACCCGTTTCCGTTCCTAGCGCCTGCCGCTACCGCATCAACTGGAAAAACAATTTCTCAGGCTAGCCTGATGAATGCAGCACGAACAAAAGCGCCGTCTGCCGAGGCGCAAAGTCTCGCGCCACGTTGGGGCATCGAATGGCGGCTGCCGGCGCTGCCGTTGCGCAAGGTCTTAGCCGACTTGGGGGTTATTCACGAATGAAAGATAAACAGCTTCAACAGGAACTGCTCAAAGACTTGCGGGCCTTGGACGAACATCAGCACGAGATCGGCACACCGTTGGTACTCATCGGCGGATGGGCCGTCTCGTCATACACCCGCAGCACGCGTATGACGCACGACGCTGATTTCGCCGCCTCCAAACAATCGGTCAATCGGCTGATGGCTTTGTTGAAGTCGCTGGGCTACGACTGCCAGAAACATCCGAATCAAATTTCGGCCATCAAATGGGTGGGAGATGAGGCAATCAAACTGAGGATTCACATTGCGATTGACGGCGTCTTTGACGAGATCACCTTGTCGCGCTATCCGTTGACCGACGAAGAACTCATGCATTCACCCCGGCGCTTGCTCAAACCGTTTTTCGCCCGCCTGAAATCCACGGAAATGCCTGTCGCCCGCATAGAGGATTTGTTTTTGATGAAGCTGTTGCCGTTGCGAGGGCGGGACGTACTTGATGCCTGCCTGCTCCTGCTTGAATCCTATGCGGAATTTGATCTGCACCGATGCCGCGCGAAAGCCTCTGCCGATGAATTGAAGGACATTTACCAGCAGCGGTTCGCCCAATTGGCTGAAAGAATTCGCACCGGGGATTTGCGCGTTGAGTATCAACGACAATTGAATCGCCGGTTGACGGCCCAGGAAGAGAAACTGATACTTACCCGGCTAAGAAATATCGCCAAGAGGTAACTGAAAGAGATTAGGCCAACTTAGGGCGAAAAATGAAGACATTACCGAAATGGGCTGCCACCAAATACCAGCGCCTTTGGCAAACTTATGCGAATCAAGCATTTACGTTTTCACGGGCGCACGAAGTGATGGGTTTGGGTGAAAGCCAAACAAAAAATGTGCTGGTCATTATGGAAAGCTCAGGCTACCTGCTTTCTGAACCTGACCCGCTGGATTTGCGCTCCAGGCAGTACAGATTAATTCCGCCAGAGGCGATTCAATGGGCAGAAAAATTAGAAAGAGAGCTTGAACGGCAACCAGAAACCGACAAATCGCTGGCCGCAATTCTGAATGAACTCTGGGCGCGCGTGAGGGAACAGATACTGGAAGAGTTCGGGCCGTTGGATTTGCCTGAAACACTGGCGGCTCAGGTAAGCGAAGTTGCCGCACAAACAGCTAAGCGAGACACGCTTGGCTTAATTGAGCGAGTGGACTTCGGCAAATTTGATAAGGCAGAAGCGGATGAATTGAAAGAGTTGCTGAAGCTCTTTGACGGAAAGCTGAACAGTTACCGCTCTGTGACCAATGTCTTGCTGGAATATTTCAAGATGCAACGTGACTTGGAAGCGGGTGAATTCGATGCTGCCGTGGCCGAGATTGCCTTGCTGGATGGTCAGCCGCTGGTCGAACCGAAACGGGAAAAGAACACTTCCCTTTGTCCGATCTGCCGCCGCTTTCCCCAATCCATCAATGCGCAAGCGATGATTACGGGCAATCCGAAGATGGATAGTGTGTTTCAGCTTTATCGCGGCACGCGCTCACAAATCAAAATTTGTTCTTTCTGCTTTCTCAGCGGTTATGCCGATCTGCCGCTGGCGCGCATCAGCAAAGACGGGCAGAGCATCAACAAACAGCGCGACTATTTATTTATTGAAACGCCCATCGCCAAAGGATCGCTGGAAAGCTTGCTGGCTTATTTGCGTGAAGGCGCCATTGGAGAATTGCCAGTACAAGAAAGCGAAGCGCCAGCGGCGGAAAGCGCCGAGACGGGTGAGACGGATTTGCTCGCGCAACTCATCGAGGACTTGCAGAAAGACGGCATCGCGGTAACACCGAACGATTTGCCGATTCTTTTCGGCAGCCGTGAGCGGCTCTCACACGTCAGCGGATTCCTGCTCAACAGCCTGAATGCCCTGAGCAATCTGGTCGTTTTGCGCGTGCCGCTCGAACGATTAAGCGGAGACGAAAAGCTCAGCGGTGCGGCGCGGCAGGAACTGGCGAAGGCCGCGATGTATGACTTCTGGCGCATTACGTCGGAGACGGCCACGCTGCATTACGGCTCTATGCCTGCG
>JABFSD010000842.1 GCA_013140935.1 Acidobacteriota bacterium | reverse complement strand
GCGTTGCTCGAAAAATACATGTCCGCCGCTTATCGCGTCAGCCGTGCGGCGGTGGGCGATCCCAAGATGAAGCCGCTCGAAGATACGCTGACGCCGCGCCGCGATCCGCCGAAACTGTTTGGTGGCCCAGCGCGCAGCGAACGCATGAGCGACGACTTGCCGATGTATTCGCGCGGCGGCATGTCGTTTCGTTATTACTTTCCGCTCGATGCTGAGTATCAGATTCGCATCAAGATGCCTGCCAATCCGATGACGGGTGATGCGAAGCCGTTCGATGTGCGGATGCCGATCAAAGCGGGCTTGCGCACGATTGGCGTTGCATTTTTGCGCGACAGTGCAAAACCTGAAGTCGCAGGGCCTGCTGGTGGCCGTCGCCCTGGCGGAATGGGTGGTGCGCCTCCGGCTATGACGCAAATGGATGTACGTTTGGACGGCGCGCGCATCAAGCAATTTCCCGTTCCTGAAAATGCTGATGCTGATGCGCTGACGATCACTGGGCCGTTTAACGTCACAGGACGCGGCGCGACGCCGAGCCGCGCGGAAATTTTTGTATGCCGCCCTGCTACGGCGAAAGACGAATTGCCTTGCGCGCGCAAAATCATCAGCACGCTGGCGCGTCGTGCGTTTCGGCGCCCGGTGACTGTGGCGGACACGCAACCGCTGCTCGCGTTTTATGAAGACGGACGCAAAGCCGGTGACTTTGACTCAGGGATTCAAGCTGCGCTCGAAGCCTTATTGGTCTCGCCTGATTTTCTCTTTCGGTTGGAGCGTGACCCGCGCGGCAGTGCGCAAACGGTTCGCCGTGTGAACGATGTTGAACTGGCTTCGCGGTTGTCGTTCTTTTTGTGGAGCAGCATTCCCGATGACGAATTGCTGACGCTGGCTGAACAGCGACGCTTGAACAACGACGCAGTGCTGCAACAGCAAATCAAACGCATGCTCGACGACCTGCGTTCGCAAGCCTTCTTGAGCAACTTCGGCGGACAGTGGTTGTATCTGCGCAATTTGGATACGGCGACGCCTGACCCTGATGCGTTTCCGAATTTCGATGAGGCGTTGCGGCGTGGCTTCAAGCAAGAGACCGAATTGTTTTTTGCCAGCATCCTGCGCGAAGACCGCAGCGTGCTGGATTTGCTCGACGCCAATTACACTTATTTGAATCAACGGCTCGCGGAGCATTACGGCATCAAGGGCGTATACGGTTCGCAGTTCCGCCGCGTAGCGTTGAATGATGATTCGCGTAGTGGGCTGTTGGGGCAGGGCAGCATCTTGACCGTAACTTCTTATCCCAACCGCACGTCTGTGGTGCAGCGCGGCAAATGGATTCTCGAAAATCTGTTGGGCGCGCCGCCGCCGCCGCCGCCGCCTGACATCCCTGAATTGAAAGCAACGGGGAAAGACGGGCGCTTGTTGAGCGCGCGCGAACAGTTAGAGGTGCATCGCGCCAACCCCACTTGCGCTTCGTGCCACGCGCGCATGGATCCAATTGGCTTTGCGCTTGAGAATTACGACGGCATTGGCCGGTGGCGTACGCGCGACGCAGGGCAAACGATTGACGCTTCGGGAAAATTGCCGAACGGCAAATCGTTTGTCGGCCCCAAAGAATTGACGAAGCTGTTATTGGCTGCGCACAAGGATGAATACTTGACCGCTGTCACTGAAAAACTGATGACTTATGCGTTGGGGCGCGGGCTGGAATCGTATGACGCGCCCGCTGTGCGCAACGTTTTGCGCGAAGCCGCGCCAGACAATTATCGTTTAACGACCTTGATTTCATTGATCGTAAAGAGCGTCCCGTTTCAAATGAGAACCATTACGACAACTCGTATAGGTGGGACAGGTTCGTAACCTGTCCCACTGTTTGTAATGCGTGATACGGGACAGGTTACGAACCTATCCCACCTATGTGTGGAGGACTTCAACGACATGATTGTGATGAAAAAAGCATTGCCGCGCCGTACGTTTTTGCGCGGTATGGGTGTGAGTTTAGCTTTGCCGATGCTGGATGCGATGGCTCCGGCGATGACGCGCGCGGCTGCGCCGATTGTGCGGCTCGGCTTCGTTTATGTGCCGAACGGCATCATCGCGGAAAACTGGTTGCCACTCGAAGACGGCGCGAATTTCAACTTTCGTTCGACGATGAAACCGCTCGAACCTTTCCGCGATCAGTTGCTGGTGTTCAGCGGGTTGGCACAAATCGGAGGCCGTGCGTTGGGCGATGGGCCGGGCGATCACGCGCGCGCGGGAGCTTCGTGGCTGACGGGCGTGCATCCGAAAAAGACCGAGGGCATCAACATTCAAGCGGGCATCTCTGCCGATCAAATCGCGGCGCGTACGCTGGGGCAATTCACGCAACTGGCTTCGTTGGAATTAGGCTTGGAAGCCAATCAAATCGCGGGTTCGTGCGACACGGGCTATAGCTGTGCTTATACGAATACGATCTCGTGGCGCAGCGCGACGACGCCGCTGCCGGTCGAGATCAATCCGCGCGGCGTGTTTGAACGGCTGTTCGGCGACGGCGAAAGCTCCGACGCCAAAGCGCGGCTCGCGCAACTCAACAAACAGCGTTCGATTCTAGATTACGTCAACGGCAACTTGCAGCGCCTCAACGGTAAGCTCGGCGCAGACGACAAACGCAAGGTCAACGAATATACCGAAGCTATCCGCGACCTAGAGCGCCGCATTCAAAAAGCTGAACAGCAAAACGCTACGATGAAGATGCCGGTGATCGAACGTCCGACCGCTGTGCCCGAAGAGTTCGAAGCGCACGCCCAGATGATGATGGATTTGTATGTGCTGGCTTACCAAACTGATTTGACCCGCGTGGTTTCGATGATGATGGCGCGCGAAGGCAGCAACCGCGCTTATCGTTCGATCAACATTCCCGACGGTCATCACAACATGACCCATCATCAAAATGATCCCGAAAAAATCGCCAAGACGATCAAAATCAATGAACTGCACGTAAAGACGTTTAGCTATTTGCTTGAACGCTTGCGCGCTACGCAGGACGGCGCAGGTACGCTGCTCGACAACGTGCTGGTGATGTATGGCAGCAGCATCAGCGACGGTAATCTGCATACACATCACGAT
>JABFSD010001096.1 GCA_013140935.1 Acidobacteriota bacterium | reverse complement strand
GCTGTTGTTGGGCCTGTTGCGGATGCAATTCAGGCAGGATGACTTGCGTGTTGAAAAAGGTGTGCGTGATCGCATCACCCGCCGTATGCAAACGCAAGACGAGTTGATCGAGATATTTGTGCAGGCGTTCGCCTAAAATTTCCTGCGGGTCGAGATATTCCAGTTCCGCCGCGAGCCGGCCTAACGCGCGATGCGGATGACTCAAGCGATTGGCGTCGGAGTTGCCGCCAATCGTGTCTACCGCCATCAACGAACGATTGATGCCGAACGCCACCGAACGCGGAAACTCGCGGTGCAACAGCAGGTATTCAACCACTGCGCCCGCTTCCAACTGCGCGGCATAATCCTTCCGAAACGGTTCAAAGGCGCTGCACGATTTGAGCATCGCCATCAGTTGCAAGGCTTCTTCGGGCGAGCCTTCAGCCAGCTTGCGCACGTCTTCGTATTTGATCGCCAGAATGCGGGAAGTCTTTTCGGCGCGTTCGAGGTGTTTGCCCAGTTGAATGAATTGATAGGCTTCGCCGTGCGTCATCGTTTCGTTGGTGATGCCTTGAAAGGCTTGCGAGCCGTCACGCAACTGATAAAAGAAATCGAGCAACGAACGCGCGACCGCCGCCTGATCGGCTTCGCGCACTTTGAAATAAAGGCGATTGAGGTGTTCCCACATCTCGCGGCTGATCTGTTCGCGCACGCTGCGAGCATTCTCACGCGCCATCGTGATGCACCAGATCACCGCGTCCGGATTCACCTGATTCCACAGCACGAAATCAATCACGTTGCCCGAAGCGTAAGCATCGTAATGCTCGCAAAACTCCGCCTCTTTGTAAGTCATGGCAACCAAAGGCTGCCAATCGGCTTCGTCGTCAATGCGGCCGGCGTCGAGCAAGGTGTGAAAGTTGACGGCCAGCAAGCGCGTCAGGTCTTCGGCGCGTTCGATGTAACGCGACATCCAGAATAAAGAATCTGCTACTCGTGAAAGCATAAAAAAGTGAACAGTGAAAAGTGAAAAGTGAAAAGTGAAAAGTGAACAGTGAAAGGCAACCAATAGCTTCAGCCGCCTTCACTGTTCACTTTTCACTCTTTCAATCAATCAATACCCACGTATCTTTGCTGCCGCCGCCTTGCGATGAATTCACGACGAGCGAACCGGCGCGCAACGCCACGCGCGTGAGTCCGCCGGGAACGATAGTGACTTTCTCGCCATTCAAAACGTAAGGCCGCAAATCAATGTGACAGCCGCGCAATTCGCCTTCGAGATAAGTCGGATGGCGGCTCAGCGAAATTGTCGGCTGCGCGATGAAGTTACGCGGATCGGATTTGATCTTTCCGGCAAACTCATCGCGTTCCTTTTGGCTCGCGTGCATGCCGATAAGCATTCCGTAACCGCCGCTTTCGTTGACGGCTTTGACGACGAGCTTGTCGAGATTTGCCAGCATGTAGCTGCGGTCTTTTTCATTGATCGCCAGATAAGTCGGCACGTTTTGCAGAATCGGCTCTTCGTCGAGATAGTAACGAATCATCTCAGGCACGTAAGCATAAACCGCTTTGTCATCGGCTACGCCCGTGCCGATGGCGTTGGCGAGCGTGATGTTGCCCGCGCGGTAGGCGTTCAAGAGTCCGGCGACGCCCAACATACTGTCAGAACGAAAGGCGAGCGAGTCAATGTAAGTGTCGTCTACGCGGCGATAGATGACGTCCACTCGTTTCAGCCCGTGTGTCGTGCGCGTATAGACGCGATTTTCGTGACATACGAGGTCGCGGCCTTCGACAATCTCGATGCCCATCTGCCGCGCGAGGAAGGAATGTTCGTAATACGCCGAGTTATAAATGCCCGGCGTCAGCAACACGACCGTAGGGTCAGGCACTTCATGCGGCGCGACCGAACGCAAGGTCGCGAGCAACTCTTGCGGATAATGGTCAATCGGCGCGATGCCGTATTGCTGAAACAAACGCGGAAACGAACGTTTCATCGCCTGCCGATTTTCGAGCATGTAGCTCACGCCCGACGGCGAACGCAGGTTGTCTTCGAGTACGTAATAGCTGCCGTCGCGGTCGCGAATCAGGTCGGTGCCGATGATGTGCGCGTATACCTTGCGCGGTACGTCAATGCCGATCATCTCGCGGCGAAAGTTGCTCGCGCCGAAGACTAATTCCGCCGGAATGCGTTTTTCTTTGATGATGCGGGCTTCGTGGTAAACGTCGTCGAGGAAGTGATTCAACGCCGTCACGCGCTGCGTCAGGCCGCGTTCGAGCGTGTCCCACTCGCTGCGCGGAATGATGCGCGGAATCAGATCGAAGGGGAAAATGCGCTCGATGCCTTCCGATTCGTTATAAACGGTGAAGGTGATGCCCTGATAGAGAAACGAAATATCCGCTGCGCGACAACGCGCGTTAAGGTCGTTGACCGTCAGCGACATCAGGCGTTCGTGCAAGGCGCGGTAATGCGGACGCGGCTGTTGTTGCGCCGCGAACATCTCGTCAAAAAAAGTGTTCAGTTCGTAACGTTCGTTGAGTACGAGTGAGTCGTGATTTTCAGACATAGGCCCAAACAGGCAAAGCCAGAAACACCTGCGGCGTAGGTTTCTGCGCTCAATGAAAAATAGTTTGTTGATGGATGTAAATCGTTCGGTGCTTAGTGATGCGCGCCATCTTCGGCGGCACGAAAATGCTTGTCAATCCGCCCCCGCAAACTCACGCTGAAGCGTATGCTCAACCCACTTGTCACAACGGAATGTTCCCATGCTTGCGGGGCGGATTGGTGTCGCGCTTGTTCTCTAACAGCTTCAACGCGCGAATCAGTTTTTGCCGCGTTTGTTTCGGCTCAATCACTTCATCAATAAAGCCACGCTCTGCCGCGACGTAAGGCGAAGCGAACTTGTCTTGATACTCTTCGATCTTTTCTTTGCGCGCTTCGGGTGAACCGTTCAACTCGCGGCGATACAAAATGCCGACGGCTCCTTCCGCGCCCATTACGGCAATCTCGGCGGTCGGATAAGCGAAATTCAAATCGGTGCGAATGTGTTTGGAACCCATCACGCAATAGGCTCCGCCATAAGCCTTGCGCGTGACGACGGTGATTTTGGGCACAGTCGCTTCGGCGT
>JABFSD010000452.1 GCA_013140935.1 Acidobacteriota bacterium | reverse complement strand
TCAGACAGAAGCTGCGATTGGTGCTGACGATCTGACCGTTGTCGGTGCGCGCGATCAAGAGCGCCTGCGGACTGGCGTGAAAGGCTTTTGAGAACCGCTCTTCCGAAGCGCGCAAGGCGGCTTCGGCGCGTTCGCGTTCGGTGACGTCCGTCAGGTTGAAAAGCAAATGCGCGGTGTCATCGAGTTGAATCGGGTCAACCGCAAGCTCGACCTTGCGCGGCGCGCCGTTCGCGCCGCGTAAGGTAGTGCGCCAGGCGCGAATCACCGACTCTTTTTGAAAGCGCGTAGTGAGTTCCTGTTGAAAGTCTTCCGGTTCCCACCATCCCAGTTCCTTCATCGTGCGGCCTACGATTTCGTTTTCCGCACATCCCACCAATTGCAAAAGACATGGATTGGCGCTCACGACCTGACCGGTCGCCGTGTGACTAATCATCATCGCTTGCGGGCTGGCGAGAAAGGCCGTGGCAAAACGTTCCTGCGAAGCGCGCAACGCGCCTTCGATGCGTTTGATTTCGGTGATGTCTACCAGCGAACTCAACACGTGCGGCGCACCGTTGAATTCCACGCGCTCCGAAGAATACAGAGCTTGCAAGCGCCGCCCGTCGGTGGTGCGGAAGACGGCTTCCCGGTTGCGCACGCTGCCGGTGGCTTTGAATTCGCGCAAGATCGCCGCGCGTTGTTCGGGACTGTCCCACAAACCCGCTTCAAACGCAGTCTTGCCTTTGAGTTCATCAAACATGAAACCGGTCACCTTAGTGACGGCTTCGTTCACATAAACGATGCGCCCATCAAGACTGTTGATGACCAAGGGACAGGGACTCAACCGGAAGGCTTGTTCAAAGCGTTCTTCTGAAGCGCGCAAAGCGGCTTCGGCCAGACGGCGCTCGGTCAAATCCAGCACGATGGAAATCATATAGTCCTGCTGGCCGAGTTCGACGCGCTCGGCAGAGAGCAATAACTCATGTGCGCCTCCGTCTTTGTCGTGCATCACGCACTCAAAGTTGCGCACGGAGCCGTGTTCGGCCACTTGTTGATAAAAGGCGCTGCGGTGTTCGGCGCTGACCCATAACGACAATTCGGCGGAATCGTGCGACAGGGCTTCGACGACGCTGTAACCATGCAACCGCGTCCAGGCTTCGTTGACCATCAACAACTTTCCGTCGGGAAAACTGGTGAGCGTCATCGGATGCGGACTGGCGGTAAAGACTTTCGAGAAACGTTCTTCCGACTCGCGCAAAGCGGCTTCCGCACGTTTGCGTTCAGTGATGTCGCGCCCGATGCATAAGACATGCGGCACGCCGTCAAGGTGCATGGTTTCCGCCGATAACAGGAAATGCGCCAGACGCTGCCCGGTAATCAACAAGTCGGCTTCGAAATCTTTCACGACGCCGGGCGCTCTGAGCAGTTGGTTGAATTGTTGCAACTGTTCTTTACTCGACCAGAAAGCGAATTCCCGTATCGTTTTGCCGACGGCTTCGGCGCGTGCATAACCAAAGGTTTTCACGGCGGCTTCGTTCAACGCGACGATGACGCTGTCATCGGCGCGGGTCAACAACATCGGTTCGGGGCAGGCTTCAAAGGTGCGCGCCAATTGCTCTTCGGTGGCGCGCAAAGCGGCCTCGGCGCGTTTGCGTTCGGTGATGTCGCGCGACACCAACAACACGTGCGGCGCGCCGTCGAGGTCTATGATTTCCGCCGACACCAGAAAATCGCCGAGGCGTCCGCCCTTCAAGGTGAAGCGGCATTCGAAATCGCGCACTTCGCCTTGCGCCAGCAGTTGTTGTTCAAGCGATTGCCGTTGTTGCTCGTCTACCCACAGGCTGAGTTCTTCCGCCGTGCGCCCGACCACTTCTTTTTCGCTCAAGCCCAGCGCGCGCAAGGCCACGGCATTCATCGTCACGAAGCGTCCGTCGCTCATGCGCGACAACATCATCGGTTCGGGACAAGCGTTAAAGGTCGTGGCAAAGCGATGCTCTGAAACCTTGAGCGCTTCTTCGGCGCGCTTGCGTTCGGTGATGTTGCGCGTCACCGACAGCACGTACCACTCACCGCCCAGCATCACCATGTCCGACGAAGTCAGCACGTCGTCTACGCCGCCGCTGGCATTGCGCACCCGCGTCTCGAAATCGCGCACCGAACCTTGCGAAACGATGAGTTCATAAAAACGGCGGCGCTCTTCGGCGTCCACCCAGAGTTCGAGTTCCTGTGACGTGCGGCCCAACACCTCATCGGCTTGCAAGCCGTGCGCGCGTTGCCATGCGTCGTTGACCATTACGTAACGACCTTCGGCTACGGTGGTAATCGCCATCGGATCAGGGCAGGCATTGAACGCTTTGCCGAAACGTTCTTCTGAAACCTTAAGCGCCTCTTCGGCTTGTTTGCGTTCAGTGATGTCGCTCGCCGAAACGATCAGATGTGGTTGCCCTTCGAGTTCAATCGGCTCAGCGCCCAGCAACACGGTGCGCACCTGCTGTTCGCGGATGAGCAATTGGGCCTCGAAGTCACGCGCCTTGCCGTGCAAGCGCACCAACTCAAAAAACTTCTGGCGTTGCTCTTCGTCCGCCCAGAAACTTTCGCCGCGCTGCGTCATTTCTTCCCACTCGACGGCGTTGTATCCGCTGAAGCTCTGCCAGGCCGCATTCATCTGGGTGATCTGGGTGATCTGTTGCGCGGGCAAAGCCAGAATCAGCATCGGATTGGGATTGGCGTCAAAGGCTTTGACGAAACGCTCTTCCGCGCTCTTGCGTCCGGTGATGTCCTGATGAACCGTCAGAAAATGACTCTTGCCGTTGAGTTGCAGCGTCTCAGCGGCGTTGAGCAAATGACGCACTTCGCCTGCACGAGTGCGCGCCAGCATGTCGAAAGACCGTACCGAACCGTCGCGCCGCAACTGCGTGAGAAAGTCCATGCGATCCAGCGGACGTTCCCACAAACCGAGTTCCAGGCCGGTGCGTCCCACGGCTTCTTCGGTGCTGTAACCAAACAGTTCCGACCACGCGGGGTTCACTTCCAATTGGCGCCCCGACTCGGTGTCGCTCAAACAAATCGGCAAGGGACTGGCCTGAAAGATGGTGGCGAACAGTTTTTCCGAAGCCTCACGCGCG